>NZ_JACDCU010000226.1 GCF_013817365.1 Methylibium sp.
TTCTCACCTTGATTGACGCGCTCTTCTCATCCTGATTGACGCTGAACATCGCGGCGGCCAAGCGCCCGGAACGAATCTCCACACACAGTTGGAGCTTGAACTGCGCCGCATGGCGCCGATACGGACCTCGTGAGGACATGGACCTTCTCCTGTTGAAGGCCCAGCCAGCGTATCAGTCTGAACTTCCCTGCCGGTCCAGCCTCAGGGGTTCACTCCAGCCGACATCCTCTTCGAGCTTGCAGTTGGGTCTCAGACTTTCCTGTGGGCGGCAATGTGCTGCCGTCGGTGTGCCGCCAGCAGAATAGCGTCTGCGAGCAGAGGATCCTCGCCAGGCAGGGCCGTGTACGTGAGTTTTTTTGAGGCAGCTTCGTCCGATTTGGCCACGTGCTTGCTGGTCGGCACGGGAGCGAGATGGCGTTCAAGCGGGAGGTACGCCAGCTGACGGATGGTCGCCGATTTGCCGTTGCGGCCAAACGCCTGTGGAGTTCCGTAGCCAAAAGCGATCACTGGATGGCCGGCCTTGCTGCGCATGTAAGCGTGGTTAAAAACGCCGATGAACTTTCGTTCGAATGCAGCCTGCCTTGACCATACTGGTACGTTGAAGATGTCGGCGAAGTTCAGTGATGGTTCCGTCGCGCGGTCGCCATCTTCGGCTTGTGGAACGTAAACCGGGAGCTGAACAGGCACCTGGAAAGCCATCAGGATGAACGTCCCACGCTCGATGGCTGCGCAGAGCTTCCGATAGTTCGCTTGCTTGCCATTCGGCTGCGCGGTATGCGGAAACAGGACCATGCTTTCGAGATCGAATGTGCCGTTTTTGGTCTTCACATCGATGCTGCGCATGGTGGACTGGTAGGCTGACCACCATGTGCGTTCCGGTGCACCCGGCAACGCAACGTGTAGTCCTGCTCGAACATGCACCAACCAGAGCAGAGACAACATCTGAGTTGAGAAGTTGGGCTGCTTTCTCCCACCTCCGGTGCCTCCTCCCTGCTGGAACTGAAGCAAGCGTCCGAGGTCGACCACAAGTCGCTCCCCGGACTGCACGAATGCGCCGTTCGGTGCGCCGAAGGCCGCGGTGAAATCGGGCGACTCGCCGTGAGGGCAGCCTGGCAAATGAAGGTCCGCCTCACCTGCTCGCCGGGCACGGTGGTAGACAGCATTCAAGCTCTTGAGGACAAGCGGGATGCCGTGGCCTTCGTGATTCACTCGGCAAAGGCACCGGACGGTTTCATTGGTTTTGCGGGCCGAAGCAAGCCAGCCCTGTTCGCGCGCGCCGAGGATGTGCTCGCGTCCGAACACCTGGTGCGGGAGACCGCGACTGTTTCGATCGAAGAGTGAATACATGAAATGGCTCCTTTGGACGACGGCCGTCCCGGCCGCGTACGACTAGCTTTAGGAAGAATCTTTAGGTGTGCGTGTGACTGGCGCGGCGTGCATTGCCGCGCCCTGCCTCGCCAACGCGCCGAGGCCGACTTACGCTGCCTTTACGGCAACCAAGTCGTGAACCTGGCATTCGGCATGCGATGCGCTGGACTGCAAGGTGATGCTGGTTAGCACGCGCTTGATGCGCGGCTTGGAGGAGCCATCGTCGAACATCTCTTCGCTGATCGAGAGCAGGACCGTCTGCCCGGGTGTCGTCAGCGCGTCTGCCACGGTCCTGCGCCACTGCTCTCCGAACGAGATTGGAAGGTCGCCAAAGGGCTCGTGGCTCGCGACATCGACGCCGCGCACAAACAGCCGGTGTCCACGCCCGCCGACCATCACGCCGCGCAGCCGGCCACGAAGCGTACGTACCTCGGTACGAGCTTGGCCGGGCTTTGCCCGGCGCAGGCGACCGGACAGTCGGATCGGCTGAACGCCCGGGATGATGATGTCCAAGTCACACGGCAACTTCGCGCCCAGCAAGACCGAGCCTGCTAAGTCATTCATCGTCAGCGGTGTACGCGAGTCAGGAGCATGGACCCCTGCGCTGCTCGAGGGTGCTGGAGCTGGCGCAGGCTTGTTGCCAAGCAGCGAGGCGAACTCTGCAGCACAAGCGAGGGCGACGTCGAGGGCCGACGGATTCCGGCTCAGCGCGCGCGCGTCGAGCAGCAGAACAGCACCTCCGTACACGCGGTTTTCGTAAGTGCCGGTGGCACGGGTCGTCTGCACCGAGACTCGCATGTGCTCAGGCCAAATGCAGGAAGCCTTTGCGATGCAAGCGCTGGCCACACGGACCACGTCGAGGGCCCGTGCCGGGACGATGTCGCTCGAACTCAAACGCTGGACCGCGTGGCCCTGGGCATCGAGCAAGAATTCGGCGCGTACAACAGGAAAGCTGCTGCGGCAGGTGAGAACTTCGTGGAAGCTGGCGTTGGTGTTCACGGCTGGTCCTTGTTTTCTCGACGGCAGGCACCCGCTGCACCATGCAGAGGAATGCGAGCGCGGCGGAGGACTCGGCAGCAGTGAATCGCCGCAGAACCTCTATCGTTTGTCGAGAAAAAACATGGACCAGCGGGCGCGTATTGCGCGCGCAGGCCAGCAGAAAGCGAAACCGACTGTAAGCGTCCAAAGCCGTCCTTGACAACCGGCTCGACGAACGAAGCTCAATTTGCGTGCAAAAGTCACGAATCCAGGTCAGCGCCCAGTGCCGTCGCGCATGCGTTGAGGCACACCAATGCGAGCGCCATCTCGATCCCGTCGCAAACGTGATCGGCGGCCGATGTGCCGGTCACACGCATGACGGCTCGTGCGTCGATGGTGATGCCCGCTCGCGCGAGCTTGACCCGCGGAAGCCGCGATGAGGTTCCGATGGAATTGCACAAGATCGCTGGGTCTGGCCGGGCAGCAGAACTGTCAGGCACCCAGCCCGCCTCGATCGCCAGTGCCCGAATCCTGCTGGCAGGGCCTTCCTCCTGCAAAGTCGGCATCTCGATAACCAGCCGGGATCGGTCGACGAAATGCCGTCCCGCGGCTGCCGCCAGTCGGAAGTGCTCACGCTTCCACATGGAGACCTCTCGCCGGGCGCCAATGATGGCGTTCCACTCAGCTGGCGGCACCGCCGGCACGCTGCGCAGAGCATCGATGGCCGCGACGGACATGTCGTTGAATCCCTTGCGCAGCCGAGAGAAAGCGTTGACATGCACCAGGCTCAGCAGCCCCTGCTTGGCCAATCGTCTCGACTCGCGCTGTGTGCCGCGGCGAACCGTAAGCCTCCCGTTCTCCGCCGCGCTCAACTTTAGATAAATGCCCATCGCGGTCGCCTCAAGGGACTCGACCACATGAAAAGGCAGACCGGTGCTGAGGGCTGCGGCGGAAGACGATCGCCCGTGGGCGAGGTGCAACAACGCACGCAGCGCCGCCAGCGGCGTGGGCGTCCCGGCCTCGCCCTCAGCTGGCAGAACCTTCGCTTCAAAACCGGGCAGGTCCGTATCCAGGCGGATGACGGCGATCTCGGGCGGCTTCAGCGACCACGACACACGCACCTCTTGCGCCTGGACGTGAGCCGCCGCGACGTCGCTCAGGAGATGCGCATAACTGCGTAGCGTCGTGCGAGGTCCGGCGTGGCCCGCCGCTCGGGCCACGGCCCACGCTCCACGCCGTGTCACTTGTTCTGACCTGCCGCCCAGATGCGTCCCGGCAATGCGCTGTCGAACGAGCGGATCGGACGTCGACAGCGACTTCGGCGCCGAACGGGGCGCCTCGATGGCCGCCCACAGGTCGATCACGAACGCCTTTCTGAGCTTGTGCAGCGACGATGCTGGCTGCCCGGTAAGCGCCTTCAGGTGGTCGTTGATCCGGGCCCGCGCCTTGAGCCCGTCGATGGGCTCGCAAGGACGGTTGTCCACGCCAAAGAGGGGCGCATCGTCGAGATCAAGGCCGGAAATGGCATGAAACTCGGCGAGCGTGCGCAGGGCCTGCTCCTCGATGTCGGCGAGCTTGTAGACCAGAGGGACGACCCGGCGAGATGCATGCGTCTTCAGGTCGCGCTGGCGACTGCGCCGGACGATGACGGACTCGATGCCGGCCCCCCACTGCATATCAGAACGTCTTAGGCCCGTTGCTTCCGCGCCGCGCAGCCCGAAGCGGCGCGCAAGGATCGCGATGACCTGCAATTGCCATGGTTGAACGCCCCCACAGTCTCGATCGCGACCCAGGCGATCAAGCAGTTCCAGGTACGAGCGGTCGTCGATCCAACCTGGCGAGCCCAGCCGGACACTGTCTACAGATCCCAGGATTGACCAATCCACCTCGGGCAGGCTGGCGGCTGTCATGGCGAACCGATGGAAATTGCGCAAACCGTCGTGCAATTCCTTCAGGTCCTTGACGGTCGCTCCGGACAGCACCTCGCCGTAGAGATCCTCGATCTCGTGATCCTCGAACACGTGGAGCTCGACCTCGTAGCCGATCGCCTGGAAACGCGGCGACAGCGCGCCGAAGTAGCGCAGCACGCTCGTGATGGCGAGCTTTCGTGAACGACCCGGGCGCAACAACAGGTCGATGGCCCACAGACCGAGCAGCTGGATCGCCGACGAGGTCTCCGAGCGCAGGCTCACGATGTCCTTGGCCATGGCCTCGGCGGCCAGCGCGCGGTGGCGAGCACCACGCTGGTCGGCCTGCAGGTGATTGAGGTGGCCACGCAGGCAGGCAAAAAGTTTGTACGCCGCGTCCGACCGGGCGCAACGCGATGCAACGGCTCGAGGCGTTTGACCTGTCGTCGGTACGAAGAGCGTCTCCGGTGTGACGTCGACCTCGTCATCCGAATCCTCCGGCAAATGAACCAGACGTGTGTGCGCACTTTGCGCACCTGGCTGTTCCTCGACCTTGTGAGGACCTTCAGTGGCATGAGGGGTTAGGACCCACCGACCACAGCAGAGCTGCACCCAGTCGCCCCAGGGGAGGGAAGGGCACGTCAACCGTCCGCCCAGGTAGGCAGCGACGGTGCCAGGCAGCTCAGTCGAATTGCGCTGATCGACCAGTCGCGCCACGTGCCTCAGGAGGCCGTCGCTCGATGAGCCGTCTTCGCACGGAAGTGTCGACCTGACTGCCCCTGCCAGCTGCGTCGTCCACGGATGTGCCTCTTTCCAGGCGACGGCACGGCGCGCTTTTCCCTGAATGGCGTGCCGCAGCAGCCACGCCGACCTGCGCGAGATGGCGTAGCGCTGGATCGGCGCCCATGGCTGTGTACGCAGGTCCTCGCTCGGGCTCCACTCCAGGTAGAACTCGTCCTTCAGGCGCACGACCCGCCAGCGGGCGTCATCGGCAATCACGCTCTTCAGCAGTTCGAGATTGGCGATCCATGAGACCAGAAGCAGGTCGTACACGGCCAGCGCGAGCGCCTGCGACAGCCTCAGCCCTGACTTCATCGGCACGCCCTCGAAGAGATTCTCGAGAGCGGCACGAAGTACGGGCACGGCCGCCGCGGCCTGGGGCGCCAAAGACGTGAAGGGCGACGACTCGTAGGTCCTGGTCGGATAACGCTTCCTGATGCGAGCCCGCTTGCCAAGGTGCGTCCACGCATCCCCGGCGAGTTCGATGAGTGCCTCATATCGAAGAGCGCCCTGCACCGACGGCATGCCTGCCTCGTCGCGCAGCAATCGCAGGCTCAACTCGTCCAGCTGCTCTTCGCTCAGCAGGCAGACGTCCGCCATCAGAGCATCTCGAAGTCCCGGGTCGCCTTCGGCAAGGCCGGCAGACCCAACGCCATGCACATGACCTTTGTGGAGTTCGCCCTTGATGTAGCCGTGAATCTGCGCTTGTGCAGTGCTCAGGCTCGTTGCCAGCCGGTCCGCCCGGGCCGAGGACGGCGACGCTGACGGATACCGGATCAGCCTTGGTCCAGGATCAGCAAGTTCGCGGCTCTCCCGCCAAAGTGGGGGCGGCGCGAAGCAGATGTCGCCGAAGATAGCCGTCAGGGCAGGGCGGATCGCTTCGGCGTCCTCACGCCAGACCCGCATGCTGAAGCTGCCGTGCGTCAGCGTTGCTCCATCCCGATGCCCCATCACCGTGTCGACGATTTCGAGATCGAGGTTTCCATGTCGATGCAGCCGGGTGCGCAGGCGGTGCTGAAGACATTCAGCGGGAACGGGTCTTCGTAGATCCGGCTTCCGCCGACGCTGCGGTGCCGGTTCTGGATCTGCTCCAACACGCGGCCGCCGCCGCGACTCGTGATGAAAAAGAGCAAGCTGGGGACAGCCTCGACAGGCGAGCCGGTGGACGCCAGCTGACTCAGTACCCATGGCACGTGCCGGTCGACGTAGTCGGCCTTGAACTGCGCACAAAGGGCGCGCGGCAGGGGGATCAGTCGGCCGGTTTCGCCAAGCGGAGACGCTTTGTCATCGACAAAGACCTCTGCATGGTGCCAATCGAACTCGAGGGGCGACCCCCACAGGTCATTGACCGGCCGAACTCCGGTTGCAGCCCGAAGCGCGGCATCCCAGTGCA
>NZ_JACDCU010000227.1 GCF_013817365.1 Methylibium sp.
GCGCCAGCGAAGTGGCCTGCGAGCTCGGCTGGTCGCTCGCCAAGCTGCACGCCTGCCTGGTCGAAGCCGGCGCGGCCGCGCAGCGGGCCGGCGACTCGCCGCTCGACGACGAGCCGCCCGACGAAGCCTCGGCACGCGGCGCCACCGACGAAGCCGCGATGCGCGGCGACGAGCATGCCGACCCGCTGCGTGCCTTGCAGCGCCGACAGCGCAGCGCGGCCCTGAATGCGGCCTTCGACCAGCTCGAGGAACGCGAGCGCACCGTCATGCAGATGATCTACGAGCGCGGTCTCGAACACCGCGACGCCGCTGCCACCCTGGGCATCAGCCCGGCGCGTGTATCGCAGCTGCACACCGCCATCGTCGAGAAACTCAAGCGGCGTTTGCGGGACTGGTAGCGGCGCTGGCCGGACCGCGCGAAACGCGTGGTTCTAACCGCCGCCCTGCAGCAGTTCCGTGGCGTGCGCCAGGTCGGTCAGCCACAGCGCGTACGCGGCCTGCCGCTCACCGGCCTGCAAGCGCAGCAGCGCCGAAGGGTGCAAGGTGATCAGCACGCGGCGCCCGTCCTCGCGCAGCAGCCAGCGGCCGCGTTCGCTGGTCACGCCGACGGCGCGGCCCATCAGCGAGCGCGCCGCGGTGGCACCCAGCGCCACGAAGGCCTGCGGCTGCACCTGCTCGATCTCGCTTTCCAGCCAGTGCAGGCAGGCCGCCGCCTCGCGCTGCCCGGGCGTCTTGTGGATGCGGCGCGTGCCGCGCAGTTCGAACTTGAAGTGCTTGACCGCATTGGTCACATAGAGAGCGTCGCGCGGCCAGCTGAGGTCGGTCAGTGCGCGGTCGAGCAGTTGACCGGCCGGGCCGACGAAGGGGCGCCCGCGCAGGTCTTCCTGGTCGCCGGGTTGCTCGCCGACCAGCATCAACCGAGCGCCCGGCGGGCCTTCGCCCGTCACCGACTGCGTGGCGTGTTCGCCGATCGGGCACTCGCGGCAGCGGTCGGTCGCGGTGCGCAGCGCTGCCAGCGCGCGGCCGGCGCCGGCAGCGCCATCGGCCGTGCCGTTCGCGTTGCCTGCTCCGCGCGGGTTGTCCGTATCGGCCGCCTTTGCCGCCTTGCTGGCATCGGCCCCGTCGCCCGCATCGGCCGAAGTCACCGGGCCGCGGGGTTGAACACTCGTTTGCGGCAACCGACGGCGCGGCAGCGCGGCCTCGCGCGCCACCATCGCCTCGCTGCGCACCGCAGACCGCGACGCCAGGGGCTCGATCAGCCGCGCCTCCGGCAGGTTGGGCCAGTAACGGCGCGGCATCTCCTTTTGCATGGCGGCGAGCTTGAGCCGGGCCGGATTGAAGATGTGCTCGTAGTAGGTGAGCCAGAGCCGCTCGCCGGCATCGGCCGGCGGTGCGTCTTCGCGCCGCGCACCGGGGCCGAAGGCGAGGCGCTCGCCGTCCCAGCGCACGCTGTGCACGGGCGTGAGGATCGCCCAGCGCAGGGTGGCGAAGCGGCTCGCGAAGAAGGGAGCGACGGCTTCGACGATGTGGTGCTCGGGTTCGAACCAGGCGATGTGGCTGATCGTGGTGCTCGGGGCGTCCGCCGCATCCGCGGGCCCTGCCTCGCCCTCCAGAGTCGCCGCAGGCACCGTACGGCTACTGGCAGTGCTTTCTGCGGCCGCGGCATCTCGGGCGGGGGCCGGCAAGCTTGCGCTGATCGCGGCCGCGGCCGCCGGGCTCTCGCTGCGCAGTTCGCGAAAGCGCACGAAGGCTTTCATCTTGTGCAGGTCGCGGCGCACCGCCTGAGCGAGGGCGCGCACGGCGATCATGTCGGCATCAAGCGGGTCGTGGCGCAGGCCGGCCTCGTGCAGCAGCCGCCACAGCAGCCGGTAGAGCAAGCCGAAGCGCTGCGGCTCGCGGTGAAGGATGGCGCTTCGGCACAGCTCGACAAAGGCGGCAGGCACTTTGAGTGGGCCTGCTGCGACGCCGCCGCTGGCCGAACCGGCATTTGCGCTTGCATCGGCGCCTGTGCCTGTGCCTGCACCGTTGCCCGCACCCGCACCCGCACCGGAATTCGGACGCGCACCTGAATCCGAACTTGAGTCTTTAACCTGCGGCTCGCTCCAGTCGAACATGCGGGCGCCGTCCTGCGTGCTCCAACTCACCCGCTCCGGCGCCACGTCGTCCCTCAGCAGATCGCGTGCGGCTTGCCGAAAGCCATCGAGGTCGGTTTCGCCGGCCAGCACGATGCGGCGTTGCGCTGCGGTCGTCATCCCGAGCCTTGCTCGCCCAGCGTCCAAGGGGGAACCGCCGGCAAGCCGCATGACCATGAAGCCACGCTAAACCTCGGCGAAGAGCGACACCTGCGTCGGCACGGGCCGCCAGTGCTGCGCAAGACCGCTTGCAGCGTCGAGCGTGCGGTGCGGGCGGTGATCGGCCAGCAGCACGAAGGGCAGGATCTTCTTCAGCGGCAGCCGCAGCGCCGCCAGATCGGCGTGGCGCAGACGGCGCACACGGCGCGCGGCCAGCAGCCGATCGACCGATTTCACGCCGAGCCCCGGCACGCGCAGCAGCAGCTCGCGCGGTGCGCGGTTCAGGTCGACCGGGAAGCGCTCCGGGTGGGCCAGCGCCCAGGCCAGCTTGGGGTCGATGTCGAGCGAGAGCATGCCGGCATGCTCGCCTTGTGCCGGCACGATCTCGCCGTGTTCGAACCCGTAATAGCGCATCAGCCAGTCGGCCTGGTAGAGCCGGTGCTCGCGCACCAGCGGTGGCGCCTTGAGCGGCAAGGCACGTGCCGCATCGGGGATGGGGCTGAAGGCGGAGTAGTAGACGCGGCGCAGGCGGTAGGCACCGTAAAGGCCGGCGCTCACAGCCAGGAGGGCGCGGTCGTCGCTGCCATCGGCGCCGATGATCATCTGCGTGCTCTGCCCCGCCGGCGCGAAGCTTGGCGCCGGTGCGCGACGCGGCGGCAATCCCGGTTGTGCCGTGGGCGCCATGGGCTTGGCCGCTTCCTTCGCATCGTCGATATGCACCCGCAGCCGCGCCATCGAACGGCGGATGGCGGTGGCGTTCTTCTCGGGTGCCAACGCGTCCAGGCCGGCCTGCGAGGGCAGCTCGATGTTGATGCTCAGCCGGTCGGCATAGCGGCCGGCGCGCGCGAGCAGTTCGGCGCTGGCTTCGGGAATCGTCTTGAGGTGGATATAGCCGCGAAAGTCATGCTCCTCGCGCAGCACCCGCGCCACTTCGACCACCTGCTCCATCGTGTAGTCGGGGCTCTGAATGATCCCGGAACTGAGGAACAGGCCCTCGATGCAATTGCGGCGGTAGAAGTCGAGCGTGAGCTGCACCACCTCGTCCACCGAGAAACGCGCGCGCGGCACATTGCTGGAGGCGCGGTTGACGCAGTACAGGCACTCGTAGGTACAGAAGTTGGTCAGCAGGATCTTGAGCAGCGAGATGCAGCGCCCGTCGGGCGCATAGCTGTGGCAGATGCCCGCGCCCCCGTCGGTCGAGCCGATGCCGCGCCCGCCCAGCGAGTCGCGCTGCTCGCCGCCGCTCGAAGCGCACGAGGCGTCGTACTTGGCGGCGTCGGCGAGGATGGCCAGCTTGCGGTCGAGGTTCATGGCGGGCGGGAAAAGCTGGATAAATATACAGGTCGAACGTTTACCCTCCGCTGTCGCGGTTTTACAGTGCGGCCGCGGTGCCCGCGCAGGCGCCTCGGCCCTCGAAACACCCTCCTTGCCGCGCCACAATCGCGCAATTTCCTGGAGCGGCCCATGACCTTGCTCATCCTCGGCCTCGCGATTTTTCTCGGCGTCCATTCGGTGCGCATCGTTGCCGACGACTGGCGCACGGGCATCAGGCTGCGCCTCGGTGAAGGCGCGTGGAAAGGCCTGTACGCAATGGCGTCGGTCGCCGGTCTGGTGCTCATCGTCTGGGGCTACGGCTTGGCGCGCCAGCAGCCGGTCGTGCTGTGGACGCCGCCAGCGGCGACGCGGCACCTCGCCGCTTTGTTGGTGCTCGTGTCCTTCGTGCTGCTCGCTGCCACCTACATGCCGCGCAACGGCCTGAAGGCGCGCCTGCATCACCCGATGGTGCTCGGCGTGAAGGTCTGGGCGCTGGCCCACCTGCTGGCCAACGGCACGCTTGCCGACGTGCTGCTGTTCGGCAGTTTCCTGGTCTGGGCGGTGTTCAGCTTTCGCGCGGCGCGCCGGCGCGACCGCGCTTCGGGGGTCAGCTACCCGCCCGGCACCGTCGCCGGCACGCTCGGCGCCGTAATCGCGGGAGGGGTGGCCTGGGCGGTATTCGCGTTCTGGGCGCACGAGGTGCTGATCGGCGTGCGGCCGCTCGGCTGACGCCCTTGCTCAGAGCCCGTGCGTTCGGATTCGAGATGCCGGAAAGGGGCGGCACTTTGGCAAACACGCCATGCGCGCCTCGAGGCACCGAGGAAGTTGCCCGGGCACGCCGCGCACAGCGCCTGCGCTGAACAGCCGGGCGCGGCACGCTGGCCCCTCCTTCGAGGCCCCTCTTGCTGGGGCCTCATTGGCCTTCCTCCGAGCGATGGCGTGGCGCCGAGGCCGCGTCGATCATGAAGCCATCGATGCCACCGGAGGCTTTCATGCTCGGTCTTTCCGCTCACCGCCTGTTCAAGCCCTCGCAGCGCGCGCCCTCCATCGCCGCCCTGGCGCGCGAGCGTTGCGCGGCGCGTTCACAGACCGAGCCGGCAGCGGAGCCGGCCGAGCCCGCGGGCTTCGGCTGGTTCGATTCCAGCCACGCCTTGCTGGACGGGTTGACCGTGGTCGAGCACCACAGCCTGCACGGTGACACGCTCGAACTCGCGGTGGCGCTGTTACTGCACTGAGCGCACGGCGAGCTAGGGATTGCCCGCACAGGAGGCGTCTTCAAAAGATGCTCCACCGCACATTCGGCGGCCGGGCACCGCACCGGGACCGATTTCTACCAGACCAGGAAAAGATTCATGAAACTGCGCTCCACCTTTATTGCGCTCGCCGCGGCGCTCGCCGCATCGTCGGCACAAGCCGACCCCGATCTTTGGTTCAGCGACAGCAGCGGGCGTCTGGGCATCATCGACGTGGTGACCGGCGAACTGACGACCGTCGGCAACATGTCTCAAACGATGACCGACCTTGCGTTCAGCCCGAGCGGCGAGTTGTTCGGCACCACCTTCGGCGCACTCTGGCGCATCGACACGACCAATGCCGCCACCACGTTCGTCGGCAACCATTCGTCGAACGTCAATTCGCTCGTGTTCGGAAGCGACGGCACGCTGTACGCAGCGAGCAATACGCTCTACACGCTCGACCCGTCCAACGCTGCGGCAACCACTGTCGGCTCGATTCCGTTCTCTTCTGCAGGCGACCTCGCGTTCGTCGGCGGCGAGTTGTACTTGTCGACGGTGTTCTCCGGAACGAACGACCTGATCCGGATCAACCGTGCCACGGGCGCCGGCACGGTGGTCGGCTCGATCGGTCGCGCAGAAGTGTTCGGGCTGGCAAGTCCGAACGGCAGCGACTTGTTCGGCATGGCCGGCAACACGGTCTTTTCGATCGATGTGGCCACGGGCGCAGCCGGGCCCGACCTGCAAGACTTCTCTTCGATGGGGTTCAGCCAAGTCTTCGGCACGACGTTCTTCGAAGAAGCGCTGCCACCACCGATGCCGGCGATTCCCGAACCGTCGACCTGGGCGCTGATGGGTTTGGGCATGGCGGCGCTGACCTGGGCAGTCAGGCGGCAGCGGGCAGGCGCCACGCCCGTCGGTCGAGCAAACGCCTGAAGCATCGAAGGCGCCTGCCCGGCCGGCACCCTGTTCGGCCCGGCCGGGTGAGCCGCGGTCAGGAGGAGCGGGGCGTGTTCGGCGGCGGGAAGAGCCAGCGAGAATGCACCCCGTCTGCCCTCCCACCCGCTACACATGTCCAGCCCGCCTGCAGGCCTGTTCGCCGCCGCCGATGGCCTGCTGCGTTGCCGCTGGTGCGCCGCGACGCCCGCCTACCTTCATTACCACGACACCGAATGGGGCCTGCCCGTGTCCGACGACCGGCGCCTGTTCGAAAAACTCTGCCTCGAAGGCTTTCAGGCCGGCCTGAGCTGGCTCACCATCCTCAACAAGCGCGAGGCCTTCCGCGCCGCTTTCGCCGGCTTCGATGCCGAGCGGCTGGCGCGCTACACCGAGGCCGACGTGGAGCGCCTGCTAGGCGACGCCGGCATCGTGCGCCACCGCGGCAAGATCGTCTCGGCGATCAACAACGCGCGGCGCGTGCTCGAGTTGCGCGCCGAGTTCGGCTCGCTCGCGGCCTATGCCTGGGGCTTCGAGCCGGCGCCCGCGTCGCGCCCGCCCATGTTCACGCACGACGTACTCCGCGCGATCAGCAGCTCGCCGCAATCCATGGCGATGAGCAAGGACCTGAAGCGGCGCGGCTGGA
>NZ_JACDCU010000228.1 GCF_013817365.1 Methylibium sp.
GGGCTTCGTGCGAGACTTCATTTCGGTGGTTCCTTTCTTTGCTTGCTAGGCACCTGCATTTTCGAATGCAGGCGAAAGGAACCGCCACCTCAGCTCACGCGTTCAACAACTTCTGGGACATCGCCGGGTGGCGCCTTGTTCGTCTTGGTTTTGGTCATGGCATGTTGACATTCGTTAACGTCGGTGCGGCGCAGGGCGCGAAGCCCTCGCAGCGTTGAAGGATCGTCGGCACCGGCTCCAAGCGCCGATCAGCACCGGGCAGCCGGCCGGCTGCGGCCACCATGCAGTGCCCGCGCCGATCCAGCGCGCTGCATTCCAGGCAGATGCGCCGATCATCGCCATCGCGGTCGCGCAGCGTCAGCCGCTCGGCCAGGTCCTCGGCATCGGCGTTGCCGTAGCCCCTGCGCAGCAGCCGGGCATGCCGGGCCGTGAAGGTCGCTATCTCGGCATCGTCCCAGCCGCCCGCGTGGCAGCGGTCGCCCTGTTCGGGTGTCAGTCGGTAAGGCCGATCCTGCGCAGCACGGCGAGCCTTCGCATCGAAGCCGGCGCAGTGCGCTCCGTGCCCCTCAGGCGGCCAGACGATGCCGAACCACGGCGCCAGGCCAGCGCCACCGGCTCCCCGCAGGTGCCATGCCGCAGCAGGTGCCGGCAGTCGCCGCAGGTGCGCGCCGGGTCGTTCGCCGCCTGCAATTTCGGCGAAACCCCCTCAGTGGGCACCGCCAAAACTGCCACAACCCCCCTTGCGTCGGTTCTGTCGGTGCCGCCCGAGGGGGTTTGCAGAATTTCATCAGCCAGCCGCTGCGCCCACTTACCCATGGCGCGCACCATCGGTCAAGCCGTAGATCGTGGTCTTGCGCCCGCCAGTCTCCGCAGTCGCCTCCCAGACCCAGCCATGCACTGCGAGCACGTCGAGTGCGTCGGCAACGGTTTGCCGGTCGCTCAGTCCGGCCCAATCCTTTCGGTACACGTCGCGCGCGGTGAACGGATCAGGCAGCGCCCCGGACCGGGCCTTGCCGAGAATCGCCCTTGCAGCACGCACCATGACGCGCCGGCCGCTGCCGTGAAGTCGGCGTGCATGGCTCTCGAAATACTCGGCCAGCATCAGCGCGCGCAGCGTTGACCGCAGCGTCACCGGCCCGCTGCCGCCGTCGATCACATGTATTACCAGGGCCAGAGCGGGAACATGGTGGCGAAACTTCGATAGCGCCGCTTCCAGCGACTCGTTCTCCGCGCCCTTGAGGGTCGCTTCGAGCTCGTGGCGCCACTCGCTGAAGGCTTCGCGCGCATCGGCAGCGAAGCGAAGGAACGGCAGCCCGCGCGCCTCGCCTTGCGCATCGGTGTCGATCTGGGCGCCGATGTTCGTGGCGTCCAGCGTATCGAGCCGATCGAACACGCCCCATGCCGTGCGCTTTGCCGGGGTGTCGGGCCAGCGGTCAACCTCGCGCCAGTCGCCGCTCGCGTCCGGCCAGGCGATGAGGAAGCGATCGAGCATCCCGTCGTCGGACGAGCCGCGTCGCGCCTGCTGTACCAGCTCAGACAACGGGCCGGGCTGTATGCAGCCGATCATGCTCAGGCGCGCATCCTCCACGGTCACGGTGCCGCGCCCGATGCGGTCGAAGGTGTAGCGGCCACCGCTCCAGGCTTGCAGGTAGAAGGCGCGGGCCGGCGCCGATTCCTCGCGTGCCAAGTGCAGGAACAAGCCGCGCATCTCGTCGCGCACGGAAAGCACGCCCTCGGGGTTCTCCGACAACAGCGCGCCGAGCTTTTCGTAGGTCAGGTCGTTGACCAGGTAGCGCGGCCAGGTCGGCGCCATCGGTTCGTCGCCGCTCAGGTGTTCGCGCACGTCGGCGTCGCGGTTCTTGGAAAGAATGCCCTTGGCTGTTTTTTCGCCTACGTCACTGCGCAGCTTGTGCGCCAGCACGTCCACCTTGAAGGCTTCCATCTCGGCGGTGTGGGCCAGCGCTGCGCGGACTTCCATGCGCTCCAGCGGCGCCAGTGCCTGCTGCATGGCAGGTGACTTCATGGCGCCGGGGCGGCCCACGATCAAGGCCCACAGGTTCGCCCGTTCGCGCCAGTCGGTGCGCGCCTGCGCCATGATCGAGATTCGGCGCGCCACCAACATCGAAGCGCCGACCAGCATCGGCACTGCAACGAAGTCCAGTGGGCATTGCATCCTGTCGGCTACGTCGCCGGCCCATGGGCGGAAGGCGTCGGGAAGCGCGTCCAGAGGGAACGGCTCCACCGGCAAGAGCTCGGCGGGAAGCGGTTGCGGCGGAGCAGGAAGTGCTGCATCACCGGCCAGTCGCAACCGGTCTAGGTCTTTGGGGACGGCGCTCATGCTGCGTCCCCTTCGATCTCCACAGCACTACGCTGTGCCCATACATCGCACCAGTCGGTGCCGGCTTCGGTCGGTATCATGAGGTTGACGCGCAAGCCGGCGCTCAGCGCCCTAACCCTCAGTTTGTCGGCTGCCTCACGGCCCGCCTTGTCGGCGTCGGCGAAGATCACAAGCGATTGCACGCCAGCGGGCCAGAAATAGCTGGCCACACCGTTTGCGCAGTACGCGGCCACCGTGGGCACTCCCGAGCCCATCGACGCGGCCAGTGCGGTTTCTATGCCCTCGCACACGCCGATGGTTCCGCGCCGCGGGGAGTACAGACGAACGGACGCGCCGGCCAGCGGCCCGCTTGCTGCGGTCAGCTTCTTGACGGTGGGCACGTCGGCCTTGCGGCCCTCGGGCGTCAGGTAGGTTCGGTGCAGCGCCACCGTGCGGTCGTCCGGTGCGGTCAGCGGCGCCACCATCGCGGGCAAGCAACCCAGCTCGCGGCCCTCATGCCAGTAGGTGAGCGAGCGATGCAACCGCACGCACGTCGGCAGCGCCTGCAGCTCGGGGAAGCCGCGCCGCGTCAGGTAGAGCGCGGCCGGGTCGCCTTCCGTGAGCGGCACGCACTGGCCCCACAGCTCGCCGATGCGGCGCGCTTGGATTACCCATGCATCACGCTGTACTGCGGCTCGCTCGCGCGTCGCAGCCTCGATATGGCGGGCCAGCGCTGCCCGTTCGGCCAGGCTCATTCGCTGCGGATCGGCGGCCGTCCATGTCTCGTTCATGCCTTGCCGGTGGCAGCCGAACACACCGCCGCGCGCATCGGGGAACAGCTTGCACCATCCCGACGTGTCGCCGCGCCGGCCGTTGGTCGGGAAGCGGTGCAGCCGGCCCGGCTCGATCGTGTTGGGCGAATTGCCGAGCGCCGCCCGGATCGCTTCGCCGAAGTCTTGCAGGGACTCACGCATTCGAACCCCCACTTGATCGAGGAATGCCGCCACAGCGGCCGGGTCGGGCAACGGGTGCCACAGTGCCCAGCGCGACACCATGAAGGCGGTTGTTGCGCCGGTTTCCAACTGCACCGGGTGCAGCGTGCAGCCTGCAAGCGCCAGCCGAGTGCGCAAGTTGGCAAGGCTTTGCCCGCGTCCGCTACGGTGCGAGAATCAGCGTGTTGGTTTTCCTCGCCTCGGTCAGTCGCCGGGGCGTTTTCTTTTGTGGGCGCGTCAGTCCCTGTCGGGTCGGCATGCGTAAGGCGTTGCATTGCGGCCCCTCACTTCGTTTGCGCTTGAAGCCAAGCAGTCACGTCGCCCGCTCGCCAGCGCGTGCACCGCGTCCCGCGCCGGATCGGCTGCGGGAATTGCTGGCGCGAAACGAGGGTGTAAAGCGTCGTTTTGCCGAGCCCGGTCAGGGCCTGCACCGTGGCGAGTTTCAGCAGCGCGTCGGGAACGTCCGCCGCATACAGCGGCTGGGTAATGCGCTGCCGCGCTTGTGCGCTGGCGGGTTGAAGAACGCTGGCGGTCATGTTTGGCCCTTGGTGAATAACACCGGGCCATTGAAACCAACATCCGCGGAGCCGCGCGGCAACTGCCTTTGCTGCGATGGCAATTGCCGCTGCTCTACTTGCCCCGCGCAGCGATCGCGTCGGGAATTAGCTTCAGCTTTTCCTCGATCGTGCGCCGCGCGATTGTCAGCCCCTGCAACTGTGCAGCGTTCGCAATGCTCTCCGCCGCCTTGGAAGGTTGATCGAGAGCGATGCCAGCCTCTTTTGCCAGCGTGGCGATGATCGAAAGCAACGTGTTGCGCTCCCGCGTGCCAATCGGCGTGTCCACCGCGGCAGCATCTTTCTTCGTTTCCGAAGACGGTTGCTCAATCTCTACTCCGGGCGGGGGCTTTCGACCTTGTTCAGCAGAGGAGCTTCTGCCCTCGGCATCAGCGCGGGACCTTGAAACACGTTCAAGATTGGCAATCGCAGCACCGGGGTAGCTCACGCCCGTGCTAGCAAAAAACCGCTCTAAATCGGAAGATAGCCAACCTCCGATGTAGCCGTCATTGTTCTCATCCCACGAAACGCCTTCAGGGTCGAACTCGTGAATGATGTCGGTGAACACGTCCCCCGCCCAGGGGTGCTCAATCGGATAAAAATCTTGCCTCTCTGCGTTGTAGGCAATCATCGGAATGCTGTCGAGATGCTTGATCCAACGCATAAACCAGCTCGCCACCTGATATGGCGACACGTCTTCTTGAGTGAGGACAGCACACAAGAGGATGTCCCCGCCGACGAACTCTCGGCTTACTGTTTCGATTTGGTCTTTGATGCTCATGCGCCCCTCGCGCATCCCTGTGAGGATCGCCGCGCCAGTCCCGCCAGGGTTGCGGGTTTTCGGGGATCAGCCTAGGCGCGGCGAAACGGATCAGTCGCTCATGCGGCCTTGTGCGGAAACGCCAGCACGTCGGCGCCGTTGCGCAGCTTGTCGAGGTAATCGGCCCACTTCGCCATCATGTCGCGGCGCTGGTCGAGGTACTGCGTGCGGTTGTAGGCCCGGCCCAGCGCGTCGGCCACCGCGTGCGCCAGTTGCGCCTCGATCACTTCGGCGGCGATGCCCAGCCGCTCGGCGATCATCGTGCGCGCCATCGCACGGAACCCGTGCGCCGTCATGTCGTCGTTGCCGTAGCCCATGCGGCGCAGCGCACCGCGCACGGTGTTTTCGCTCATGCAGCGCTCGCCGGTCAGCAGTGAGGGGAGGACGTAGCGGCCATGCCCGGTCAGCGGGTGCAGCTCGCGCAGGATAGCCACGGCCTGCGGTGCCAGCGGCACGACGTGCGGAGCACCGTTCGCTTTGTCCGCCTTGCTGCGCTTCATCACTTCGCCGGGAACGGTCAGCGTGGCGCCGTCGAGGTCGATCCATGTCCACTCCATATGCCGCAACTCACCGGGCCGCAGCAGCAGCAGCGCCGACAGCGACAAGGCCGCGCGCGTCACCGGATGTCCCGCATAGGCCAGTATGTCGCGCAGCAGCTCGCCGCCTCGCTTCGGGTCAACGATCGCCGCATGGTGCCGGCTTTGCACAGGTCGCAGCGCGTCGCGCAGGTCGGCGGCCGGGTTGCGCGCGCAATGCCCGCTGGCGATGCCGTAGCGGAACACCTGCCCGCAGGCATCCTTGACGCGGTGCGCCGTTTCGATCGCGCCGCGCGCTTCCACCCGGCGCAGGCATTGCAGCAGGTCGGGCGCTTCAATGTCGGCGATCGGTCGCCGGCCGATCCAAGGGAAAGCGTCTTGCTCCAGGCGGATGCGCGTGCGCTCAGCATGCCCGGCGCTCACCTTCGCCTCATGCACGGTCGCCAGCCACTCGCGGGCTACGTGCTCGAACGTGCCGGGGCCGGGCAAACCGGCATCGGCCAGGGCCTGCGCCGCACGCTGGCGCTCCCGCTCGGTCTTGCCGGCCTTGCGAGCGCCGCTCGGGTCCGTGCCGGCCGCAATCTGCTTCAAAGCGTCCCGGCGCCGCTGGCGAGCGTCGGCAAGCGCCACCTCGGGATAGGTGCCGAGGCTGAGGCGGTTTTCCCGGCCGTCGAACGAGTAGCGCAGGCGCCACCATCCGGCGCCGGTGGGTTGCATCTCCAGCACCAAGCCGCCGCCGTCGCCGATCGCTTTGGCCTTACCCACGCTTACCGCCGCCTTCATGGCAGCCCGAATCGCCTTGTCCGTCAGCCTCTCGATGGTCGCCATTCCGTACAACTCCTGTAGTGCCCGGTTCCATTTTGGCGAGTTGTACGGAAAGTTGTCCGGTTTTTTGCTGGCTTCAAGCGGAGTTGTACGGTTTCAAGCGGACAAGAAAAAAGCCTCAAGTCGTTGATTTACTTGAGGCTTTTGGCCTTTGGCGGCCATCCTTGAACTCTATTCTGGTGGAGCCGGGGTCACTCACACTGTGGCTTGAAAGCCGCATGAATGCTTGATTCTGCGGTTGTCAATCCGTCGAGTTGTCCGGAAAATTGTACGGTCGCGCAGCCGCTACCCCGTGCCGTCAAAAGCGGTCGAGCGCTTCCCGCTGCTCCCGAAGTAGCGCGTTCATTGCCTTTACCAGTTCGCGCAGTTCAAGCC
>NZ_JACDCU010000607.1 GCF_013817365.1 Methylibium sp.
ACATCGCGCGCACCGGCCGGCCCGGCCCGGTGGTGGTCGATGTGCCCAAGGACGTGTCGCTCAAGACGGCGCCTTACCACTACCCGGCGCACATCGAGATGCGCTCGTACACGCCGGTGAAGAAGGGCCACAGCGGCCAGATCCGCAAGGCGGTGCAGCTGCTGCTGGCGGCGAAGCGGCCCTATATCTACACCGGCGGCGGCGTGATCCTGGGCAATGCGTCGGCCGAGGTGCGCCAACTGGTCGAGTTGCTCGGCTACCCCTGCACAAACACCTTGATGGGGCTGGGCGCTTTCCCGGCCACCGATCCCCGCTTCCTCGGCATGCTGGGCATGCACGGCACCTACGAAGCCAACATGACGATGCAGAACTGCGACGTCCTGCTGGCGGTGGGCGCGCGTTTCGATGATCGCGTGATCGGCAACCCCAAGCACTTCGCCTCGGTGGAACGCAAGATCGTGCACATCGACATCGATCCGTCGAGCATTTCCAAGCGCGTGAAGGTCGACATTCCCATCGTCGGCGATGTGAAGGACGTGCTGCAGGAGCTCATCGCCCAGATCAAGGACGCGCAGGCCAAGCCCGATTCGGCGGCGCTGTCGAGCTGGTGGAAGCAGATCGCCGATTGGCGGGGCCGCGAGTGCCTGAAGTACAAGAACTCGGCCGACGTCATCAAGCCGCAGTTCGTGATCGAAAAATTGTGGGAGCTCACCCGCGAGCGCGATACCTACATCACCTCCGACGTCGGCCAGCACCAGATGTGGGCGGCGCAGTACTACCGCTTCGACGAACCGCGGCGCTGGATCAATTCCGGCGGCCTGGGCACGATGGGCGTGGGGCTGCCGTACGCAATGGGCATCAAACTCGCCAAGCCGGACGCCGACGTGTTCTGCGTCACCGGCGAGGGGTCGATCCAGATGTGCATTCAGGAACTCTCGACCTGCCTGCAGTACAAGACGCCGGTCAAGATCCTTTCGCTGAACAACCGCTACCTGGGCATGGTGAGGCAGTGGCAGCAGCTCGACTACGGCGGGCGCTATTCACACAGCTACATGGATGCGCTGCCTGATTTCGTGAAGCTGGCCGAGGCCTATGGCCACGTCGGCCTGAAGATCGAGAAGCCGTCGGAGGTCGAGCCGGCGTTGCGCGAAGCCATCCGGCTCAAGGACCGCACCGTGTTCCTCGACGTGCGCACCGACCCGACGGAAAACGTCTGGCCGATGGTCAAGGCGGGGCAAGGCATCTCAGAGATGCTTCTGGGCTCCGAGGATCTATAGGGGCTGGCGACAGAACCGCGCGACGGGCGCGAGGGCAGGGGACTTGCCGGCCTCTTGTCAGGAGTGTCCGTAGCTCGGTGAATGCGTCGGGTCCGATCCATCGGACGATCTTTTATCAATCCATCGAAGCGCGTGGCCAAGGGCCGGCGGTTACCGCCGCCGGTCTGAAGAGCGCGAAGGACGATTTCAGATGAAACACATCATTGCCCTGCTGCTCGAGAACGAGCCCGGCGCCCTGTCGAGAGTCGTAGCCCTGTTTTCGGCGCGTGGCTACAACATCGAGAGCCTCACCGTCGCGGTGACCGAGGACGCCTCGCTCTCGCGCATGACGATCACCACGCGAGGCAGCGACGAGGTGATCGAGCAGATTACCAAGCACCTCAACCGGCTCATCGAGGTGGTGAAGGTCGTCGATCTGACCGAGGGCCACTACACCGAGCGCGAGATGATGCTGATTAAAGTGCGCGCTGTGGGCAAGGAGCGCGACGAGATGAAGCGCATGACCGACATCTTCCGCGGCCGCATCATCGACGTGACCGAGAAGACCTACACGATCGAGCTGACCGGCGACGCCGCCAAGCTCGACGCCTTCATCGAGGCGGTGGACCGCGCCGCCATTCTCGAGACCGTGCGCACCGGCTCTAGCGGCATCGGCCGCGGCGAGCGCATCCTGCGCGTCTGACCCAGGCAACCCAACTTTTTGCTTTTCGACAGGAGAACTCCATGAAGGTCTATTACG
>NZ_JACDCU010000229.1 GCF_013817365.1 Methylibium sp.
TGCCGATCGACGCGGCGCGCCTGATGCGAGTTGCTTCGACGCTCCAGTCCGTGTCCGTCTGGAGACTGCCATCGGCATTGGCGGCGCGCGGATAACGATCGTTGGTGAACATCACGCCGTGGCCGATAAAAACTTCGTCTTCGATGACGACGCCCTCGCAAATGAAGGTGTGCGAAGAGATCTTGCACCGGGCGCCGATCACAGCATTCTTCTGAACCTCCACGCAGGTTCCGATTTTTGTGTCGTCGCCAATCGCACACCCGTAGAGGTTCACCAGTGACGGGTGGAAGATCTGGACGTTTTCTCCTAACGTCACGCTGTCGGCGATGGGCATTCGGGGTTTTCCTCGGCTTGTCGGGGTCACAGGCGCCGAACGTGCAAGCCGCACTCTTGGAGGCTGGCTTGGTCGTCCGCAATGATGTCCATCACCTTGCTGTTGCGAATGTCGGCGCAGTGCTCCTCGAACGCGAAGCCGAGAACGTTCACGCGCGCGCCCTCGACATAGCTGCCGATGTACCCTGACTCGACAACTGCGACAGTCACCAAAAGCGTCTCCCGAGCTGCATGTTCGTTCGTTGCCGTACCTGCGGTCGCGGACACCTCGCGTTGGTCAGCGTTGCATCCGATGTATCGAGCGGCGTTTCGTGCCTCGCAGGGGAACGTTGCCATCCCTGCTTGATCCTGCGGGCCCGCATGAGAGTGTCCGGCAATTCACGCGCTGCTCAATCCCCCCTGTATGAAGGAGGCGCGGCGGGATAGCGGCCGCCTTGCTCTAGCCGGTCAGGTCCGAGCGGTCCACCTCGGCCCGCAATCCGGGGCTGGATGGCCGGGCAGCGCTGACCCACAACCGCCGGCGCTGTGCTTGCACCGCCGCGGGAGCCTCATGGAGCAGGACCCGCGCACACGACCGGCAAGCGACAGGGATTGCTGAAAGAGCCGTCAAGCATGTACGAGTCGCAGTTCGGGATCACCCGCTCGCCGTTTCAACTGACTCCCGATCCTTGGTTCTACTTCGGCAGCGGGGGTCACCAGGCTGCCGCTCGCCGCCATGAGGCAGGGTTGCGGCCCGGGTCGGATGTTCGCGGTGGTGAGCGGTGAGATCGGCTCCGGAAAGTCGATGCTCGTGCGAAGCCGTCTCGACGAGCTGGATGCCAGCGTGCTGGTGGGATATGTCAGCAGCACCCAGTTGAGCAGCGATGAACTGAGGCGTGCCGTCGCTGGCGCCTTCGGCGTTCCTCTGAACGATCAATCGATGCCCGGCTGGGAGGCTCGGTTTGCGGGCTTGCTCGCGTCGCTTGGCGCAAAAGGCAGACGTGCCGTCCTCGTCATCGACGAGGCGCAACACCTTGACCGAGCCGGGCTTGCGGTTCTCGATGCTCTGGTTGCCGGACCATCACAGGCCTCGCCGCTGCTCGAGATCTGGTTGGTGGGGCAGCCTGAAGGCGGCAATTGCTCGATGCTCCGCAAGTCGCGGCCTTTCGCCGGCTGATCGGCGTGTCCTGCCAGTTCGGGCCGCGCCAGCGGCACCAATCACTTTTCCGGCACGCCGGAGAACCTCGCTTACGTGACGCTGTTCTTTTCGCCGCTGGCACTGCGCTCGGCGGTGCGCATCGAGGGGAGCTTCGCCGAACCCGATGTCAGCCTGGAAACCGGCGCGCTCGCCGCGCGCGCGCTGGCCGGCGTCTCGCTGGGGGCGGTGCTCACGCCGCTGGCGGCGCTGCTTGCGCTCGTCGACCTGGGTGATGAGGAGAAAGCGGTCTGCCAGAAGGCAGTGGAGCGACTGCGGTCTGCGAAGCCCGGAGCGAAGCCGCCGACGCGCGAGCGCTGAGCAGGCCGACGGACGCCGGAACGACGACAAAACCAAGCCGCTACTGTTACGGCCTCAGGGCCGAAGCCAGAGGCGAGCGATTTGCGGGCGGAGAACGATCAGGCGCGGCCGCTCTTTCGCCGCCAGGACGCCAGACCGCCCACCATTCCGAGCCCGGCGAGCATCAGCGCATAGGTCTCGGGCTCCGGAACCGCTGTGGTGAAGTCGACAACCACGCGGGTGCCGTCCACATAGCTCAGGCCGTTCCAGTTGATCGCGATTCGGCCGTTGTCGAGGATGACCCGGCTCGAATCGAACCCGATCATGGTCGTTTGCGCGTCGATCGACGCGCCGGTGATTCCCAGCGGGCCGGGCGAAGTCAGGTCGAAGACGAGACCATTGAAAGGTGCGGTGGTCCAGGTCGGCTGAGCCAGCGTGGTGTTGAGCACGAGACTGAGTCCGGTGTCGCTGAAATCGATGGAGATGGAGGTCAGATCCTCCACGTTCACGAGTGATTCGACTCCTGCGCCGACGACAAAGGAAGACGGTGTGAAGCTCGCAGAAGGGAACGGCGTGTCCAATGCAGGGATCCTGTAGGACGCTGAGAACGATTGACCGTCTAACGCTGCATGCGCGGAACTACAGGCCAGCAACGCTGCCAGCAGCGATATGGATCTGAAAGTGGATTTCATGGACTTCCCCGGTTCGATGCATGGCGAATTGCCGCGTCCAGAAATTGTGTCGTACGTTTTCCGGACGGGAACCCGGGTCGTTCCGCTTTTCCCGTGATCGGGGGGCGCTTGACCGGGGGGCCCTTGATCGGGGGTTCGCGCCGCTTCATAGCGCAACGTGCGCAGGGTGCAGACGCAAGGCAACGGGCCGGGAGAGCGCGCCCGCCACGCTGCAGCAAGTCTTTGAGCGCGTCTGTGAGTCAGCCCTGCCGGCTCAGCGCATAAAGGCCGCCGGTTTGTCGCACAGCGGGCGCAGCCGCTGCGAGCGCCTTCGCTTTCGCGGGGGCAGACGTTCGGTTCGCCCTTGTCCACGAGTGCGCATGCTTTGCGATGCGCGAGGATGCTTGACCGTCCCAAAGCACAGGCACGCTCAACGGCCGGCTTGCGCCATAGAGAATTTCCCACAAGGCCCGCCTAACGAGCCGCGGGTCCGCTCCAATTGCAATCGCGGCGGCGGCACCCGCTCCGCACTCCCGATCTGCCGGATCCGTGAAGCTCAGGCAAGGCACGCTCAACGCCAGGGCCTCGTCGTTCGAGACCGATGAGTCCGACAGAAGGCATGTCGCCTGGCTCAGCAACTGCACCAAATCCGGATGGGCTTGCATCGGCAGGCACACGATGCCTTCGCTGGCGATCACCTTGGAAAGGCCGAAATCCATGAGCCGCTGCTCGGTCCGCCGCTCCATCAGCCACACGAGCGGAAGATCGCGCCGGGCCTGGCGAAGCACTTGCACGAGGCTGGCAAGCCGGTCGCGACGCTCCACGTTCGCCGGCTTGTTGAGGACCACCAAGCCGTAGCCCCGCCGGTCCGTGATCACTTCGCTCGGAACGAGGGACTGCCACGCGGGGGCTGCATCACCGCCCGCGCGCCGACTCAGGGCCAGCGCATCCGCCCCAATCGCCCCCACGCAATGGATGCAAGATGCCGCGATCCCCTCGAGCCGAAGGTTCTCGCTGGCCGCTTCGTCGGACGTGTAGAGCACGCTGGCGAGGCGATCCGTCAGCATGCGCGTCAGATCGCCGGTGCGCGTGCGTTCGAGCAGGCGCACGCCGGCGCCAACGCTTGCGACGGGTATCCCGTGCTTGCTGGCCACGACGGTGCACGCAAGCGCCAGGGCACTGCCGTCGAACACCACGACACCACAGGGCGAGTTCGCCTTCAGGAGCCGCTCGAAGCGATCGGCGATCTGCGCGGTTTGCACCGCCGGGGAGTTGGCGGTGACGTCGAGTTCGATGCAGTCGGGATGGGTGTCGAGCTGGTCGAACACCAGCCGGTGCCGCTGAAGGGCGTCGTTCCTGAAAGCACGCACCAGCGTGCAAGCCCTGGGTTCCTCGCAATCGAGAACGGCCTTGATCAGCGCAGCGGCCTTGACGTGATCGCCTTGGCCGCCGACGACGCACATCAGGCGACCGGCCGACAGGGTCTCGACATGCTCGGGCAGGCAAGGCAGAGCGGGTCGGGCTCCGGTTCGATCCGACGCATCGAGCCTCGCCGCGTCCGGGAAATGCGAGCCTGAGGGAATGTCCCCCTCTTCGGTTTCCAGCTGCAGATCGCGCGATGCACGCGCCACCGCAACGGCATCGATCAGCACGGCCGACGACAGGAAACTGGTCAGCAGCAGGCGATTGCACAGCCGGTTGATCCGCCGCGGGATGCCGCGGGTGCAACGATGGATCGACTCGAAGGCCTCGGCTTCGAAGCTCGGTCGGCCCGACCAGCCCCCCTTGCGCAAGCGATGCTCGATGTAGGCCTGGGTCTCCATCGGCTCCAGCGGCCCGAGCTGGCAGGAAACACCGATCAGTCGGCGAAACGCCGCGAGTTCGGGGGCATCGACCAACCGCCGCAACTCGGGCTGCCCCACCAGCCAGACCTCGAGCAACGGCAAGTCCCGTGGCGGCCCAGTAGCCAAAGCCTCGAGGACGGCAAGCCCGGCCCGGTCGAGGTGCTGAGCTTCGTCGATGACGAGGACGGCACGCCTGCCGTTCGCGCGAAGCGACGCGAGCAAGCCCGCAAATTGGGCCTCCCAGCTCGGGATCGACTGATCATTCAGGGGCACACCGAAGGCGCCGCACACGGCTCGTCTGAGTTCTTCACTGCTCAGCTGAGTGCTGCTGATGTAGCCCACCAGGATGCTGGCGTCCAACTCGTCGAGCCGGCTTCGCACCAGCATCGACTTTCCGGAGCCGATCTCGCCACTCACCAGCGTGAACATCCGGCCGCCGCTGCAGCCCAGCCTCATGGCGGCAAGCGCCGCGTGGTGACCTCGACTGGCGAAGTAAAACCAGGGATCCGGCGTCAACTGAAACGGCGAACGGTTGATCCCGAAGTACGACTCGTACATGCTCGATGGCTCTTTCCGGTCGTGCTCTCGTAACGCGATCGTGCCCTTCACGCCGATTGTGGAGCCGCGTGGCTGCGCCCACCACCCTTGCCTGCGAGCTGCCAGCGAGACCGTTCTCCAGCAAATTGGAGCAGGCGGGCGGCCCCTGCAAACGCTTGCGCGGCTCGCTCTCAGCGCATCGAGGCCATTTCTCTCATCAGGTTCGCCACGTCATTGCCGGTGGGCAAGTCGGTCGTGCGAAAAGCCAGTTGAGCCTTCGAATTGAAAAGGAAGGCCTGGGCCGTGTGCCGATCGGGGCCGTCGGCGCGGCTGCGTAGGAAGTCGAGCAAGCGGTCCACGTCGCTCATCCGCACCACCGCGGCGCGCCAGCGTTGCGGCTGAGCGTCGAAGCGCCCGAGCCAGGTTCTCAGGGCCCTGGCGTCGTCGCCCAGGGGATCGATCGAGACGGATAACAAACGCAGGTTGGTGTCGGCCGGACCCAGGTGTCTTTGGACGTCCGCGAAGATCGCCCCCTGAATGGGACAGGTGGCGGTGCACCCCGTAAACATTGTTTGCACGGCGGTGATTCCACCCGTCAGCAAGCGACTCAATTCGATCGACTGCCCGCCCGTGCTCGTGACGGCTATGACCGGAATCGCTTGAGGCGGCGCGACCGGGCCGGCCGCCGCGTGGGCCTCGGCAAGGCCCCATGGCTCGATGCACGCGGCCGCCGCTCCAAGAATCAGCGAGCGGCGTTGCGTAAATCCGGTGCGCAACTGGAGGCGGATCATCTGCCGGGCCGAATCAGATAAGTCCACAACGCATGACAGTCGGTCGCTGACATCTCATACCGGGGCATGTTGCTCGCAATGATGACATCAGCGGGGTCCACACCGGTCGCAAGCAGTCTGCACAGCGCAGCTTCGTCATAGCGCGAGGGCGGGCCGCCCCGGCGGGCAAGCGCCTGAGTCAGCATCTCCGCAGTGATCAACGGCCCGAACGAACGCGTCGCAGCGCTTGCCGAAACAGTGGGGCCGGCCGAACCGGCGACGTGACAGTTCACGCAGCGTCCGGCCTGCGGCGGCAGCGGTGAGGTGTGTCCGGCCACGCGCGAGCGCAGCGGCAACTCGCCATCGAACAAGCGCCGGCCGCGCTCGCTCGCCGCCGGTTCGCCGACCGCCGCCCAACCGCTGCACAAGGCCATCGACAAAAATAACAAACCGACACCCGAGCGCATGCCAGTGTCACCACGTGGTAGGGGACCATACCCGGTTGACCGCCAATGCATTGCCAGCAACGTCCTTGGCGCGTGGATCACTTGTCCCGCCCCTGATCGGTACTGTGTAATTCGCCAAGGCGGCGGGTGTGGGCATCGGGTTCAGGACGACCCACCGGTTTGACGCGCGATAACGCGCGACCCCCGGCATCAGGGCGTTCGATCCGTCGCGCAGCTCAAAGGTGCTCGTGGTGAGGGTGCTTGCGTCCAGGGCTTCGCTGAACGTCACCGTCACAGCCGTCGCCGTGCCCACGTCAACCGCACCGGCCGGGGGGGG
>NZ_JACDCU010000230.1 GCF_013817365.1 Methylibium sp.
ATCAAGGACTGCTTCATTCCGGCGGGCTCGCTTGCGCAGGGCACGATCATCGACAAGCTTCCGAGCGGCTACGCCAAGTGCGCCGGAGAGTATGAAAACCCGATCTGCAACTTCGCGGGCAAACTGATCCTCGCCTATGGTGCGCCCGGTCGTTATGTGACCGCAGAGGTGCCCGGGCCATTCGATTGCAGACAAGGCAATGCGGTCCTCGGAGACCCTGCCTATGGAGTCGTCAAGGCCTGCTTCATACCGACAGCCGCGCCGCCACCGCCGCCGGCACCGACGCCGCCCCCGCCGGCACCGACGCCGCCGCCGCCCTCTCCAACCCCACCCCCCGCAGCCAGCTCTGCGCGCATTGCTGGGATCGAGCTGGGCCAGTCGCATCTGTACCCCAGCGGCGACAGCGAACTGGTGCTGGTGGCCAACAAGCCGGCGTTGGTGAGGGTGATGGTGACCAACGCCAACCAGCAGCAAGCCAAACCCGCCGGGACGCTGCGGGTGGAAACCGCCAGCGGCGCGCTCGTGCAACAGCTATCGCTGACGGCGCCGACGGGCAACGTGCCGACGGCAGTACCGCAGGTGCCCAGTTTCTCGGACTCCTACTCCGCCGTGGTGCCGGGCAATCTGGTCAAGCCCGGTTTGCGTCTGACGACCCGGTTGAACAACGGCTCGGCGGGCACCACGATCAATCCCCGCGTGGGTGCCGGCTATGCAATGAAGCTGGTCGCAGTACCGGTGCAGATCGGCAGCACCGTGGGCAGCGTGGTCTCGCAGGTCAACCCCGGCACCTACCTTCAGGGTCGCCTGCCGGTGAACGTGCAGCAGCAGACGCGTGCGCCGTACGTGTCCACCCGGGTCAGGTCGATGCCGACCAATGAAAGTCAATGGTCGTCTGTCTTCAGCACCCTCCTCGGAGAACTCAACGATCTGCGCCAACTCGAACAGGCGCCCGACAACGCTTTTTATTACGGCTTCATTCCGAAGCGGACCTTCGGCTTGGCGGGAGTCGGCTTCGTGCCTGGCCGGGCGGCTGTCGGCTTCGACATCCCCTCTTCGCCGACCGTGGTGCTGGAGACGATGACGCACGAAATCGGGCACAACCTGCGCTTGAGGCACGCGCCTTGCGGTGTGTCCGGTGATTCGCAGTTTCCTTACCCGAACGCTCGGTTGGGGGAGCCGGGGCGCTACATATGGGGCTACGACCTCTCCACGAAAAAGTTCACTGACCCGAGAAGAACCGACCGTCACGACTTGATGAGTTACTGCAACGGCGACACCTTCTCCGACTACAACTACCGCAAGATGCAGGTCTACCTGACACCGACGGACGCGGTCTTCAGGATGGCGTCTGCCGCTCCGATGACTGCCGAGGCTGCCGTTGTGTCGACCGAACCGCAGGAGTTGCTGCTCATCAGCGGCCAGATCGAATCGGGCAAGGCCAGCTTCAAGCCGGTGAAGTCGCTGTCAGGCGTGGTCAGGGCGCAGCAGGAGGGGGAGTACACCTTGCGCATCGTCACCGCAAAGGAAACGGTCGAACATCGCTTCGAAGCCAGCGAGATCGACCATCTGCCGGACCTGAAGTACTTCAGTTTCACGATTGCCAAACCCGGCCCCATCCTGAGCATGACGATCCTCAAGGACGGTGTGGAGCTGGCGCAGCGTCAGGCAAGTGCCTCTCGGCCCGCCGCAGCCAGCACCGACGAACGGCAGCAGCCCGCCGCCGGGGCGCAACAGCCGGTGCAGGTCAGCGAACAAGCCGGGGTCCTCCGACTGACGTGGGACCACGTCAAGTATCCGTACCTCACGGTCACGCATGTGGGCGCCAAGCGGTCGACGCTGGCCCAGGATCTCGAAGGCGGCGATGCTTCCTTGTCGTTGGCGGGCGTCCCCGTCAAGGGCAGCTTCGAGTTCAGTTTGTCCGACGGGCTGAACACGCTGCGGGTGATGCACAACCGATAGTTCGTCACGTCACTTGGCGCGGCCCGGCACAACGGGCCGCGCCGAGGTGGCCCCCCGAGCGACGTGGCGATCAGCGGTTTTGCCTTCGGCCCCGGTGCCCTGAAGGTGACGGCGGGGCAGAACGTGACCTGGACCAACGCCGACGACACGCCGCACCAGATCACCTTGGCCGACGGCGGCAAGCGCAGCGGCGTAATGCTGAAAGGCCAGAGCGCCATGCTGCAATTCGACGAGGCCGGCAACATCGCCTACTTCTGCGGCCTGCATCCCGGCATGAAGGGCAGCATCGAGGTGACGGCCAGGAACTGAGGCGATCCGTCGTCGACCGAGCCCGGCCGCTCAGCCGGGCTTTTTTGTGCGCGACGCCGTGCCGCAGGGTGCGAAGGCACCGGCGTGCGCAACGCCGCCATGCCCGCGCCGACGGTCTGTTCGACCACCAACGGTGGCCGGCCCCCATGCTCTACTCGTCGGCCCGGGCGTCGGCCCGCTTCGCGAGCACTGCGCATGTCGCTTCCTGTCGTCGATGCCGCCACTCCCTTTTTCATCGTCTTGAACGCCGGTTCCGGCAAGCGGGATGCGAGCGAGACGAGAGCGGCGATCGAAACCGTACTCGGCGAGGCGGGCCGTACACACGAGGTGTTCGAGGTCAAGGACGCTTCGCGCCTGCAGGAGACGGCGCGCAGCGCGCTCGGCAAGGCGCGCGAGCGCGGCGGCGCAGTGGTTGCGGCAGGCGGCGACGGCAGCCTCAATGCGGTGGCGCGGCTCGTGCTGGGCAGCGGTTGCGCGTTCGGCGTGGTGCCGCTGGGCACCTTCAATTACTTCGCCCGCACGCACGGCATCCCGACCGACACGGCCGATGCGGCGCGCTCGCTGCTCGATGCCGTGGTGCGGCCGGTGCAAACGGGGCTGATCAACGACCGGCTGTTCCTGGTCAACGCGAGCCTGGGCCTGTACCCGCAACTGCTCGAGGATCGCGAGGGCTACAAGCAGCGGTTCGGCCGCAGCCGTGGGGTCGCCTTCATCGCCGGTCTGGTGAGTGTCTTGCGCGAGCATCGCCAGCTGCGCATCCGGCTGGATCGCCCGGACGGCGCGCGCAGCATTCGCACGCCCACGCTCTTCGTCGGCAACAACCGGCTGCAGCTCGAGCAGATCGGCATCGACGAGGCTGCGATGGTCGAGCACGGCCACCTGGCCGCGATCACGCTGCGCCCGGTCGGCTGGCTGTCGATGCTCGGGCTGCTGGTGAGCGGGGCACTCGGGCGGCTGGGCGACGCCGACAACGTGTTCAGCTTCGGCGTCGACCGCATGACGGTGCGCCAGGCGCTGCCCTACGGACCCAAACGCGTGAAGGTGGCGACCGACGGTGAGATCGTCTGGCTGAAGATGCCGCTGGAGTTGCGCGTTTCGCCCGAGCCGCTGTACCTGCTGGCACCGCGCTCGCCGGTCTACGAAGGCGCGCGGGCCGACGGTGCGGCTCCGGATTCATGAGCGTTCTGCTGCAGATCTCCGACACCCATTTCGGCACCGAGCAGGCGCCGGTCGTGGAAGCGCTGGTGCGCCTGGCGCACGCGCAGGCGCCCGACGTGGTGGTGCTCTCAGGCGACATCACGCAGCGCGCCCGTGCTTCGCAGTTCCGCGATGCGCGCGCCTTCGTCGACCGCTTGCGCGCTCCGGCGCTGCTGGTGATTCCGGGCAACCACGACATCGCGCTCTTCAACCTGGCCGCGCGCATCTTCGCGCCCTACGCCACCCACCGGCGCGCCTTCGGTTGCGAACTCGAGCCGCAGTTCGAGTCGCCCGATCTGCTCGTGCTGGCGCTCAACACCACCCGGCCCTGGCGCCACACCGACGGCGAGGTCTCGGCGGAGCAGATCGAGCGTGTGGCCCGCCGACTCGGCGCGGCGCACGCTGCGCAACTGCGCATCGTCGTGGTTCACCAGCCCGTGGCCGTCACGCAGGCTTGCGACGAGGAGAACCTGCTGCATGGCCGCGAAGCGGCGGTCCGGCGCTGGGCCGAGGCCGGCTGCGATCTCGTCCTGGGCGGCCACATTCACCTGCCTTTCGTGCTGCCCCTGAGCGAGCGTTACGCGCTGCTGCCGCGCGAGATGTGGGCCGTGCAGGCGGGCACGGCGGTGTCCGCGCGCGTGCGCGGCGATGCGCCCAATTCGGTCAACCTCATACGCCACGGCACGACGCACCGGCGCTGCCGCATCGAGCGCTGGGATTACAGCGCCGGGCAGCAGGCCTTCGAGTGCGTCCACGGCCTCCACGTCGGCGCGGCGCCCGACCCTGGTGAACGCTGAAGACTCGGCCCTTGTGGCGCTCGCGCACGGGCTCGGTGAGCACGCGCTGTTGGCCTTCGGCCTGGCGCTGGCGGCGCTGCTGGCAGTCGTGGCACTGCTGTGGCGCGCGCTGCAGCACCGGCCCGCGCAAGGGGCGCTCGGTGCGGCGCCTGCGGCCTTTCTCCTGCTGCGCGCGGCGTTCGGCTTTGCGCTCATCGTCGGCGCCGCGGCACTCTTTGCCGAGCTGGCGGACGAACTGGAGACTCGCGAGGAGATGGGTGCCGTCGACGAGGCCTTGACTGCCGCGCTGAGCGCGAGCGTGCCGCCCTCCGTGCTGCAGGTTTTTGCCCTCGTCACCCACGGAGCCGACACCGCCACGCTCACCGTGCTGGGCATTGCCGTGGCCGGCGTGCTGCTGGTGCGCGGGCGCCGAGGCTTGGCGCTCGCGTGGGTGACGGCGGTGGGCGGCAATGCGCTGCTCAACGTCACGCTCAAGGGCGTGTTCGAGCGCGCCCGGCCGCTGCACGACGATGGCCTGGTGCTGGCGCAGGGCTGGAGTTTCCCGAGCGGTCACGCTTCGGGCGCGGTGGTGGCCTACGGCATGCTGGCCTATGTGTTGGTGCACAGCCTGCCCGCGCGCTTTCACCTGCCCGCGGTGCTGGTGGCCGCTGCGGCCGCCTTCTCGATCGGCTGTAGCCGCGTGTTCCTGCGCGTGCACCACGCAAGCGATGTGGTCGCCGGTTTCGCTTCCGGCGGCGCCTGGCTCGTGGTGTGCATTGCGAGCGTCGAGGCGACGCGCTGGTACAGACGGACGCGGGTCGCGAAAGGCTGAGCGCGCAGCCCGAAGGCGATCTCGATCCGGCGACCTTTCTCAGCCGGTCTCGGGCGGCTCGGGCAGGAGGCGTGCGGTTTCGGTCTTCATGACGGCGTAGCACTCGCAGACCTGTGCTTCGAGCCCGTACCGGTCGATGATGCCGATGCGGCCGCGGCGGCATTCGATCAAGCCGCGCCTGCGCAGCCGGCCGGCGGCCTGCGTGATGCCTTCGCGGCGCACGCCGAGCGAACTGGCGATCAACTCGTGCGTCATCTTCAGTTCGACGTGCGGCGAGCGGTCGAGGCTGCCGAGCAGCCAGCGGCACAACTGCTGTTCGAGCGAATGATGGCGGTTGCAAACGGCGGTCTGCGCCATTTGCATCATCAAGGTTTGCGTGTAGCGCAGCAGCAACTGCGTCGCGGCCTCGCCGCGCTCGAACTCCTGCTTGAGCCACTGGGCGTCGATGCGCCAGGCGTGGCCTTCGCTGCGGACGACCGCGCGGTGCAGCCCACCTTCGCCGCCCATGAAAATGCCGACGCCGAGCAGGCCCTCGTGGCCGATGGCGGCGATTTCGGTACAGCTGCCGTCCTGGTTGCCGCACAGCAACGAGACGATTGCGGTGGTCGGAAACCAGGCCGATTGCGCTGGCGCGCCGGCTTCCTGCAGCGTGGCACCGAGCGGCATTGCGACCCGATCGAGCCGCGGGTCCAATCGCTGCCGGGCCGCCACGGGCAGCATCGACAGCAGCCGGTTCGGCCGCCACTGTTGTACGGCGAAGGATCTGCAGTGCAGTGCGGCATCGCTGCTCGACTCGGCATGAGGGTCGGGCGACAGGCGCACAGCCGCGTCGGGTGCAGGCTCGATGCGCAGGGTCTCGCGCTCGTCGCCCAGCCGGATGCCGTCGCGCCTTGCACGCGGTGTGCGCACCGGGCGTTGCAAGTCCTTGTGCATGGGGCTCCTGTCGATCTTCGCGCGGGGTTCGGCGCGTGCCGGCACCTTAGCGAAGCAGCATTACAGCGTCGCTAGGTCCGCGCCGCGAGGGGCTGTAAGCCGTTTCCGACGTGAGGCCTCGGCTGGCGCCTGAAAGGCGGATGCTTTGCACGCCTCGATGCCGGCGATCGCCACGGCACGGGCCACTGATGCCCGCACCGCGGCCGGTTCGCTGCCGCACGGTGTTCGCTTGGAGAGGCGACGACCATCGCCGCACGCGGCGGCTTCTTCGAGCCGGCGCCAGTCGAATGCCCGTCCCTGAAGGAGCGCTCCATGAGCCGAATCATCTACATCGTTGGTCTGATCGTCGTCGTTGTCGCGGTGCTGTCGTTCTTCGGCCTCAGTTGAGGTGCCGGCGGGCGCAG
>NZ_JACDCU010000231.1 GCF_013817365.1 Methylibium sp.
CAGAAGCGGAGACCGCAGGTCGCTCGAACCGACCTGGGCCGGGGTGCGGGCCACACCGTGCCGCGCCAGCCAGGCTTCGGCCTTGTCGCTTTGGCTTTGAATGGTCATGCGATCTCCTGATGCTGTTTCGATAAAAGGTGGCGCTTGAGCCGTCGATAGCAATCGCTGTTCCCGGCGGAGCCGGCCTCGGATTGAAGCAGTGATGAGCAAGCGGCCGACGGCGGTGTGGTTTAGGCTTTGTGCACTGCACCAATTGCGCCGAGCCCGACTCTGGCGACCCTGACCCATGTCTGTCCGCCGCAAGCGCACGCCTTCGCTCGCAAGCTCGTACCGCCGAGCCATTTCGCAATGGACGCGCCTGACCCATTCCAGCCTCAACACCGGCCGCCGCGCCGCCGGCCAGGCGATGGCGCTGAACAAGGCGGCAGCGCGCCAGAGCGTGCCCGTGGCCGGCGGCGCCTGGCTGAGCGGGGTTGCCATGGGCCCTGCCGGCATGCGGCGCTTTCGGCTCTACCGGCCGCCCGGCATGGGGCTCGGTGAACGCCGGCCGCTGCTGGTCATGCTGCACGGCTGCGGCCAGGATGCGGCGGGCTTCGCGCTCAGCACGCGCATGAACCGCATTGCGGCGCGCGAAGGCTGCTTCGTGCTCTATCCGGAGCAGGACCGCAGCGCCCATCCGCACGGCTGCTGGCACTGGTACGGCACGCGTTCCGGCCAGGCCCAGCGCGAGGCCACCACCCTGGCCGCGGCGATCGACCAGGTGTGCCTGCTCTACCCGGTGGATGCGACGCGCGTGGCCATTGCCGGCTTGTCGGCGGGCGCGAGCATGGCCGCGCTAATGGTCACGCGCGAGCCGGCGCGGTTTTGCGCCCTGGTCATGCACTCGGGCATCGCGCCGGGCCTGGCCGATTCATCGATGACGGCGCTCAAGGCTATGCGCGGGCGCAGCGGGCAGGCCGCACCCGCGCGGCCGGGGCCCCTGTGGCCGCCCCTGCTAGTGATCCAGGGCGATGCCGACGGCGTGGTGGCCGCCAGCAACGGCGCGGCGATGGCGCAATTCTGGGCCGAGCAGGCCGGCGCGCTCGGCCAAGCGAGCCGCGAAGTGCGGCGCGGCCGGCGCCGGGCCATGAACGTGACGGATTACAAAGCGGGCGGGCGGCTGGTCGCCAGCTTGTGCCGCGTCGAAGGACTGGGCCACGCCTGGAGCGGCGGCGATGCGCGCCAGCCGCTCGGCGACGCGCAGGGGCCCGACGCCTCACGCATGGTCTGGTCCTTCGCGGCGCGGCAGTTCCGGACGCCGGCGTGAGGGAGCGGCCGGCTGCTGTCAGCCGAGCGGCGGGGGCGGCGGCGCCGGGTGCTCCAACTCGACCGCCGCAGTGCGCGTGTCGAGCAGCTTGATGCATTCGCCCAGGCAGGCAATGGCGTTGGCCATCTGCTCGAAGGTCTTCGCGGCATCGCCGCTTTGCATGGTGAGGCGGGCCGCATCCATGTCGGCTTTGGCATGGTCGAGAAAACTGGCGATGGAAACTGACATGAGTGTTCCTTCCTGAACCTTGAAGTCATTGCCGGCGCCTCGGGGTCGCACGCGGTGGGTGGCAGACGGGGCCGCGGCGCGCGGCGAGCCGCATCATAGGCAGCGCGCCGCGCGTCGACCCGGCCTGTTCGACATCGATGGCGCGCCCCACCGCCGGGTACATCGCTTGCTGTGCAAGAACTTGTTCTAAAGCGGCCCTTCGCGCCGCAGGGAAGGAACACCGCCATGAAACAAACCGTCGTCGGAGTATTCGATCGCATCGACGCCGCCCGCCAGGCCGCCGACAGCCTGGGCGTGAGCGGCTTCGGAGAGGGCAGCGTGCATGTGAGCGCCGCAACGGGCGACGAAGGCGCGCTGGCCGGCGCACCGCAGCGCGGGAGCGGCGACGCGCACGAGGTAGGCGGCGTCATGGACGGCCTGCGCAGCTTCTTCGCCGAAGTCTTCGGCCCGGGCGACTCCCACCAGCACGAAGCGGAATATGCCGAAGCGGTGCGCCGCGGTGCCGTGGTCGTGAAGGTCGATGTGCAGGACGAAGCCCGGCTCGACATTGCTCGCGAAACGCTGCAGTCGGCAGGCGCGATCGACATTGAGGAAAGGGTCGCCGAATGGCGCGAGGGCGGCTGGGCCGCCGGCAACGACCTGCCCGGCGCGGGTGCTGCGAGCGTCTTGCCAGGCACCGGCCTTACGGGCTCGATGCCGACCACCCGCCCGGCTGATGCCGCCGGCGCGGTCAGCCGTGGACGCGTGCGCGTGTATTCGCACAACGGCGCGCACGACCGCCGCGGCGGCATGCCGGAGGAGCCAGCGCAGCGCCCGCTTGATCTCGGCGATGACGGCCCGAAAACAGACAGCCTTGTGTCAGCAGACGGCTCGGCGCCGAAGGTCGACGCGCTCGAGCTGCTGGCGAGCGATCACAGCAAGGTCCGGCAGCTTTTCAAGGACTACGAGCGCCTGACCGAGTTCAAGGCTCAGGCCGCCGAGCGTCAGCCGCTGGCCGAAAGCATCTGCGTGCAACTCACCGTGCATGCAGCGCTCGAGGAAGAGATCTTCTATCCCGCCGCGCGCGCCGCCCTCATGCCGACCGACCTGGTCGACGAGGCCAGCGTCGAACACGCGAGCGCGCGCGAGCTGATCGAGCGCATTCGCGACATGGACGCCGAGGAGGAGTTGTACGACGCCACGGTGCGCGTGCTGGGCGAGTACATCGACCACCACGTCCGCGAAGAGGAAGACCAGCTCTTTCCCGCCGCGAGAGGCGCTTCGCTCGATCTCGCCGGGTTGGGCCTGGAGATGAGCGACCGCAAGGCCGAGTTGCTGGCGCAATTCGGGCGAGAAGCGAAGGTGTGACGCCATGCGCGTCGGGATGCGCGCTGCAGCGGCAGAGCGGGCGCTTTAGCGGCTGAGCCTGCCCGTACCCTCGCGATGACCCGCGACGATCGATCGCTGCACGCCGTGCCGGGCGGCGCCTGAGGCAGCATCGGCCCATGGGCTACCACCACACCGTTGCGGGCGAGCGTTTCGTCTTCGCGGAACTGCGCACGCTGCTGGCACGGGCAAGCCCGGCGCGCTCGGGCGATCAACTCGCGGGGCTGGCTGCGGCGAGCGCGCGAGAGCGGGTCGCTGCGCAGATGGCGCTGGCCGAGTTGCCGCTGGCGCGCTTTCTCGACGAGGCCGTCGTCCCCTACGAGGACGACGAGGTCACGCGGCTCATCTGCGATGGCCACGACGCGGCGGCCTTCGCCGCGGTGCGCCACCTGAGCGTCGGTGATTTCCGCAACTGGCTGCTCGGCGACTCGGCCGACACCGCCGCGCTCGCCGCCGTGGCACCCGGCCTCACGCCCGAGATGGCGGCCGCCGTCAGCAAGCTCATGCGCTTGCAGGACCTCGTGCTCGTGGCGCGCAAATGCAGCGTGCGCACGCGCTTTCGCAACAGCCTCGGCGAGCCCGGCCGGCTGGCCACGCGCCTGCAGCCCAACCATCCCACCGACGATGCCAGCGGCATCGCCGCCAGCCTGCTCGATGGCCTGCTGCACGGCAGCGGCGATGCGGTGATCGGCATCAACCCGGCGACCGACCGGCTGCCGCAGGTGGTCAAGCTGCTGCAGATGCTCGACGGCGTGATCCGCCACTACGACATTCCCACGCAATCGTGCGTGCTGACCCACGTGACGCAGACGCTGCGCGCGATGGACCAGGGCGCGCCGGTCGATCTGGTGTTCCAGTCGATCGCCGGCACCGAAGCGGCCAACCGCAGTTTCGGCATCAGCCTGGCGCTCTTGGCCGAGGCGCGCGCCGCGGCGCTGAGCCTGCAGCGCGGCGCGCTGTTCGAGGAACAGGTCGGCACCTCGTCAGGTCACGGCGATTTGTCGGGGGATGCACAGAGCACGGCGCCGCAGGGCAGCGACACGGCCGAGGCCGCGAATCGCGGGCGACCGCAGCGCGGCGCCAACGTGATGTATTTCGAGACGGGGCAGGGCAGTGCGCTCTCGGCCGGCGCGCATCACGGCTGCGATCAGCAGACGATCGAGGCGCGGGCCTACGCAGTGGCACGGCACTTCCAGCCGCTGCTCGTCAACAGTGTGGTCGGCTTCATCGGGCCCGAGTACCTGTTCGACGGCAAGCAGATCCTGCGCGCCGGCCTGGAAGATCACTTCTGCGGCAAGCTGCTCGGCGTGCCGATGGGCTGCGACGTCTGCTACACCAACCACGCCGAGGCCGACGCCGACGACATGGACGCGCTGCTCACGCTGCTGGGCGCGGCCGGCTGCAATTTCGTGATGGGCATCCCCGGGGCGGACGACATCATGCTCGGCTACCAGAGCACGTCCTTTCACGACGCGCTCTATCTGCGCCGTGTGCTGGGTCTCAAGCCGGCGCCCGAGTTCGAGGCCTGGCTGCTGCGCATGGGCATCACGCTCGCGGGTGCGCCCGGCCGGCTGGCGGAAGGATTGCCGACGCCGTTTCGGCGTGCGCTGGAGCGGCTGCCGCCATGAAAGAACAAGCGCGCATGAAGGTCCGGCCGGCCCTCACTCGATGAGTGCTCTCACCGACCCGCTCGTCATCGCCAACCCGTGGCACTCGCTGCGCCGCTTCACCGCCGCGCGCATCGCGCTCGGCCGCGCCGGCATCAGTGTGCCGACCGCGGCGCAACTTCAGTTCCGGCTCGACCACGCCCGCGCTCGCGACGCGGTGCACCTGCCCTTCGACACGGCCGCCATCCGCACGGCGCTCGAAGCGCTGCAATGGCCGGCGCTCACCCTGCACAGTGCGGCGGCCGACCGCCGCGCCTACCTGCAGCGCCCCGATCTCGGCCGGCGTCTGGACGACCGCTCGCGCGCCAAGCTCGGCTCGCTGCACCTCGAAGCCGGGCACGGCGCCGGGTTGCCCCGCTACGACCTCGCCTTCGTCATTGCCGACGGCCTCTCGGCACTGGCCGTGCACCGCCATGCCGTGCCGCTGCTCGCCGCGCTGCGGCCGCTGCTCGCCGCGGCACCGCCGTGGCGCATCGCGCCGGTGGCCGTGGTGCAGCAGGCGCGCGTGGCCATCGGCGACGAGATCGGCGCGGCGCTCGGCGCGGACCTGGTGGTGGTGCTGATCGGCGAGCGGCCGGGCTTGAGCTCCCCCGACAGCCTGGGCCTTTACGTGAGCTGGAAGCCGCGTGTGGGGCTCAACGACGCCGAGCGCAACTGCATCTCCAACGTGCGGCCCGAGGGGCTGCCTCCTTCGGCCGCGGCAGCGCAGTTGCATCACCTGCTCGGCGAAGCGCGCCGGCTGCGACTCACCGGTGTCGGGTTGAAGGACGAATCGCCGGCGGCGGCGCTCGACACGGCGGGCAAAGCCGGCAACTTCCTGCTCGACGGCCCGACGCTTTCGCCGGGCTGAGCCCCTCTCATGCCCGTGATGCCGACGGCTCGTCGCCTGCGAGCGCCGTGGTGCTTGCCCGGCGCGCTATGCCCTGATGACTGCGCCGGGCGCCGCTCAGCGCCGGGCTGGACGCACCGTTGTTCCGGCAGGCCGCAGCGAATCGAGGTAGCAGTCGACCAACTCGGTGCCCATGCGGCGCAGGTCGAAGCCCCGCGGATCGAGCAGCCAGAACTGGATCAGCCCGTCGGCCAGCGCCCACAGCCCGCGCGCGGCGGTGCGCGCCGAGACCTTGGGTGTGAGCAGGCCTTGCGCGATGGCGGCCTTCAAGCACTTCTCGGCGCGCGTCACCCACTGGTTGTAGCGCGCCAGGTGGCGCTCGCGCACGGCACTGAGCTCGTCGACGTATTCGACCTTGTGCGTGGCAATCTCGAAGACCCTGCGCGTGCGCGGGTCGGTCACGGTCAGGCGAAATGCGCCCAGCACCCAGGAGCGCACTTCGGCTACCGGATCGAGCGGCGCGGCGCCGGCTGGCTGGCGCAGCGCTTCCATCGGCAGCGTGGCGCGGTTCATCATCTCGTTGAACAGCTCGCCCTTGTCGCGGAAATGCCAGTAGATGGCACCGCGGGTCAGGCCGCAGGCGGAGGCAATGTGTTGCAGCGACGTGCGTGAAACGCCGTCGCGCGCGAACAGGTGTTCGGCTGCATCCAGGATGCTGTCGCGCGTGGCCAGGGCTTCCTCTTTGGTTCTGCGAACCATGTGCTGATTGCCTCGCGGTCGGGCGGATGTGGAGCGGAGAGGGCGTCTCGTGGACCATGGAGCCCCCTTGACGGCGAACATACATTCTATGCTGTATGTATACTGCGGCGCAGCACCGTGGAGCGTGCCGGAGGTCTTCGGCACGCGCTTCGCTCGGTGTGGTCGGCGGCTCTTTCGCGCTGTGGCCGCCCGAAAATCGCTGTTTCCAGTTTCGGCCGTCTGCGGCCCCAACCAAGCCGAGGACGCGCACCGTGAT
>NZ_JACDCU010000232.1 GCF_013817365.1 Methylibium sp.
GTCTGGGTCAACTCGAGGTTGCGGTGGGTGGAGGGCGGCAGTTCGATCAGGTCGGTCGCGCGTTCCACGCTCAGCGAACCGACGTGCGCCAGAGCCTGCCCCTGCGTGTGCTCGGCATAGCTCAGCAATGCTGCCGCGGCGGCTTGCGCGACTGGCAGGTCCTGCGCGTTGAAGCCGGCCAGCGTGGCCACGCGCAACTGCGCGCACAGCTTGCGCACACCCAGCGTGGCATCGAACTGCCAGGCCGGGCGTCGCGTCAGCGCGGCGCGCGTCGTGCCCAGAGCCGGCGGCAGCGGCTCGTCGTCGCCGGCGACCAGCAATTCGGCCGGCTCGAGGCGGGCCAGCCAGCCGGCGAGTTCGCGCTCGCCGCATTCACTCAGGCCCAGGGTGCCGCTGCTCAAACCCAGCCAGGCCAGCCCGAAGGTGGCGCGTTGACGGCTCACGGCCACAAGCAAGGTGTCGACCCGCTCTGCCATGAGTTCGGTGTCGGTCACGGTGCCCGGCGTGACCACGCGTACGACCTTGCGCTCGACCGGCCCTTTGGCGGTGCCCACGTCGCCCACCTGCTCGGCGATCGCGACCGCTTCGCCGAGCTTGATGAGCTTGGCCAGATAACCTTCGACCGAATGCACCGGTACGCCGGCCATCACCACCGGCTCGCCGGCCGAGTGGCCGCGCGTGGTCAACGTGATGTCGAGCAGGCGATGCGCCTTGCGGGCGTCGTCGAAGAACAGCTCGTAGAAATCACCCATGCGGTAGAGCACCAGCGTGTCCGGGTGCTCGGCCTTGATGCGCAGGTACTGCTGCATCATGGGTGTGTGGGCGGAAAGGTCCGCTTCACCCATCGAACCGGCGTTGCTCATCGACCGCAAGGCGGGCTTCACGTTCGGGCTGTCTTCGGAAAGAACGCCGCGCTCGGCAGACCTTCGAAATGCGCATCGCATGTGACCAGATCGGCGCCAAGCTGCCGCGCAGTGGCATACACGACCGCGTCGGCCGTCGCGAGCTTGTATTCGCGGTGCAGGTCAGCCGCCAGCAGCGCGATGGCGGTGTCCAGCGGCACGATCATGCACTTTTGCGTGTACGCAATGACCTGGTCGGCCTGGTCCTCACCGACTTCACGCATCAGCCACTTGGACAATTCGAGTTGCACGATGGTTGGCACGATGCAATGGGGCTTTGCAGGAAACTCCTTGCGCAGCTTCCTGCCGAGCACGCTGCCGGTCAGCCATTCGATCCAGGCCGAGCTGTCGATCACGCGCAAGCGCGCGGCCATCAGTAGCGGTCCTTGCGGTCTCGGTACCCGTCCTTGCGGGCGCCCGTGGCAATGCCGGCCAGTTGATCCAGCTCGGGCACCGGCATGACCAGCACGCCTTTGCCTTTGGGAATGAACACGAACTCCTGGCCGGCCACCCAACGCTTCTCTTCACGAACCGCCTTGGGTATGGAGATCTGAAACTTGCTGGACAGCGTGGCCGTGGCGGGCATATTCGTACCTTCAGGTTCTCGATAGAGAATTGGTAAGAATATACGGATTCCCCGTCGAGCGCCACGGGGCAGCGCAGAACCGGCTCGAAGACGCTGGCATCAGGGTGTGCTGTCGTCGCGCGTTGTCGCGTCGGAGCCGGCCTTGCGAATGCGCAGCGGCGCTTTCTTCGCCGGCGCCGGCTGCTCAGCGGCTTCGACGAAGGCTGCAGTGGCATCGCTCTCGTCGGCGGCGATAGCCCCCACTGGAGCGACCGACGCGCCGTGCGGCGCCGCTTCTTCCTTGATCACCCGCGTGTAGGGCGTCAGGATACTGACCAGCTGTCCGTAGATTTTCGGATTGCCGGCAACGATTTCGCGCTGGTAGAGATAGTCGGCGTCGCCCGTGAAGTTGCCGATCAGGCCACCCGCCTCGGTGATGATCAGCGAGCCGGCCGCGATGTCCCAGGGGCTCAGGCCCGTTTCGAAGAAGCCGTCGTACCAGCCGGCGGCCACGTAGCACAGGTCCAGCGCGGCGGCCCCCGGGCGGCGCAGGCCGGCGCAGTGCTGCATGACCTCTTCGAACATCTTGACGTAGCGCTTGAAGTTGTCGCCCTTCCTGAACGGAAAGCCGGTGCCGATCAGCGACTCGAACAGCCGCGTGCGCTTGCTCACGCGCAGGCGCTTGTCGTTGAGGAAGGCGCCGCGGCCCTTGGAGGCGAAGAACAGGTCGTTGCGCGAGGGGTCGTAGACGACGGCCTGCTGCACCTGGCCGCGAACGGCCAGCGCGATCGACACCGCGTAGACCGGGAAACCGTGGATGAAATTGGTCGTGCCGTCGAGCGGATCGATGATCCAGAGGTACTCGGAGTCCTTCGCGCCATGCGTGCGGCCCGACTCCTCGGCGAGGATGCCATGGCCGGGGTAGGCGGCCAGGAGGGTCTCGATGATGATCTTTTCCGCCGCCTGGTCCACCTCGGTGACGAAGTCGTTGTGCGACTTGGACGTGACCGTCACACGGTCCAGATCGAGCGATGCCCGGTTGATGATCGAGCCGGCCGAACGTGCGGCCTTGACGGCGACGTTGAGCATCGGATGGAGGGCTTGGGACATGGCAAAGGCTCGCGGACTCGTGCGGTGGACTGGCGGGAAGAAAGAGCGGTGGCGCGGCGCTGGTCGGGCCGGCCAGGGCAAGCATTGCGCCCACCCATAATTCGATTTTAGCCGTCGAGCCATGCCACTCACTGATCCAACCCGCTTCGTTCTCGTGGGCACCAGCCATGCGGGCAACGTGGGTGCGGCGGCGCGGGCGATGAAGGTGATGGGGTTTTCGGAGCTGGTGCTGGTCGCGCCGCGCTTCGCCGACGTGCTGGTGCGCGAGGAGACCGTCGCCATGGCCAGCGGCGCGGCCGACATCCTGGTGCGCGCACGCATCGCGGCCACGCTGACCGAAGCGCTAGACGGCGTGAGTTTCGCGTGTGCCACCGCCATGACGCCGCGCGACTTCGGGCCGCCAACACATGCGCCGCGTGCCATGCTGCCACGGCTGGCCGCCGAGGGGCAGCAACGCTTGGCCTTCGTCTTCGGCTCCGAGCGTTACGGATTGGCCAACGAGGACGTGTATCGCTGCCATGCCTGCGTGAGCATTCCGACGCACACCGGCTACGGCTCGCTCAACCTCGCACAGGCGGTGCAGTTGATCGCCTACGACTGGCGCGAGGCGCTGGGCGGCTACGCGGTCAGGCCGCGCACCGCCGAGGCGGCGCCGGCCGACGTGGCGGCGATCCAGAGCCTGCTCGAGCACTGGCGTCGCGCGCTGGTGCACATCGGCCACCTCGACCCGGCTGCGCCGAAAAAGCTGGTGCCGCGGCTGAATCAGGCCCTCAACCGCGCTGTCCTGACGCACGACGAGGTGCACTTGCTGCGTGGCATTGCCACGTCGATGCTCAAGCGTTGAGCAGCGCAAGTGCCGTGGTGCCGTATCCGAGAGCGGTTCGTGCTGCGGCTGCTGCACGAGAACATTCGTGCTTGCTCATGTTGCGGTGAAGTGTTGGCAAACCCCGTGCTTGAGGGGTCCGTACCGCCTCTTCGCGGGTAGACGCCGCTTTGCGTAGCGCCAATCATCGAACCTCGATCAACCCGGGAGCACCTGTGAATACCAAGAAACTACTCGTCGTTGCTGCAGCGTTCGCTGCTTTCAACGTCAATGCCGCGCTGACGTTTAGCGAAGGCGCCGCCGGCAACTACGGCGGCCCGATCGATTTCACCAGCACCAGCGGCAATGTCACGTCGCCCGTCGCCGGCAGCATCACCAACGTGTGGCTTGCACCGCTGACGCTGAGCGGCACCGACCCGTACTCCGTGATTTCCACGGGGGGCTCAGCCACCATCGCCTTCGGTACGGGCGTGTCCTCGTTCTCCTTCCTGTGGGGGTCGCCGGACACCTACAACTTCCTCGACATCGCCACCAACGACCTGTTGCTGCCGTTCACCTTCTCCGGCTCCGACCTGGGCGTGCTGGCAAACCCCGACTTCACGGCCAACGGAAACAACGCCAACACGCGCTTGTTCACGATCGGCACGAACGACGGCACGCTGATCGAAAGCATCACCTTCCGTTCGGATGGCGTCGCGTTCGAAGTGGCTGCTGCCATTCCCGAACCGAGCACCTACGCGCTGATGATCGCCGGCCTGGCTGCCGTCGGTTTCGTGGCGCGCCGCCGCAAGAGCTGAACCGGTCCGCCGCAGCGGCGCGACGCGGTTTCGCTCCTTGCCGGTACCCAGGCCCCGCGTTTGCGGGGCCTTTTTCTTGGGCGCGACCCCACGCGGCCGCGCGCTTTGCGCGCGAGCGCGTCGCGCCGCAGGTCGCTGGCTACACTGGGACGAACGTCGCTTGCGCAAGCTTTCATGTTCAGCCGCCTCAAAGAAGACATCGCCTGCATCCTCGAGCGCGACCCCGCCGCGCGCACCGCCTTCGAGGTGCTGACCTGCTACCCCGGCCTGCATGCGCTGGTGCTGCACCGTCGGGCCCGCGGGTGCTGGGACAGGCGTTGGCACTGGCTGGGCCGCTTCATCTCGCACCTGGGGCGTTTTCTCACCGGCATCGAGATCCATCCGGGCGCCACGATCGGACGACGGGTGTTCATCGACCACGGCATGGGCGTTGTCATCGGCGAAACCGCCGAGATCGGCGACGACTGCACCGTCTACCAGGGCGTCACGCTGGGCGGCACCTCCTTGTCCAAAGGCGCCAAGCGCCACCCGACCCTGGCGCGCGGCGTGATCGTCGGCGCCAATGCCCAGGTGCTGGGCGGCTTCGAAGTGGGCGAGGGCGCGCGGGTCGGCTCCGGGGCCGTGGTCACCAAGCCGGTGCCGCCGGGCGCCACGGCGGTCGGCAATCCGGCGCGCATCCTGCACGCCGAGCTCGACGCGCAGCGGGAGGCCATCGCCGCGAAGATGGGTTTTTCGGCCTACGGCGTGACGCAGGGGGACGACCCGGTGGCGCAGGCCATGAAGGGTCTGATCGACAACGCCTCAGGCCACGAGCACCAGATCGCGCTGCTGTGGTCGGCGGTCGAGAAGCTCTCGCGCGGCACGGCCGCGGGCGATTGCGTGCCGAGCGATGCGCAGACCTTTGAGGATTTCGATGCGGCGGCGCTGAACCGGCTGGTCAAGTGAGCGGCTTGTTGCGCACTGCGCTCTTCGGGCGGAACGCCTTGCACACGGCCTCGTCGCATTCGAGATAAGGCCCGCCGATCAGGTCGACGCAATAGGGCACGGCCGCGAAGATGCCATGTACCGGCGGCGTCTGCCCGGGCAGTCCCTCGAGCGTCTCGGCGATCGATTTCGGCTGGCCGGGCAGGTTGATGATCAACGCCTTGTCGCGGATCACCGCGACCTGTCGCGACAGGATCGCCGTGGGCACGAAGCGCAACGAGATCTGGCGCATCTGCTCGCCGAAGCCCGGCATTTCCTTGCTTGCGACCGCAAGCGTCGCCTCCGGCGTCACGTCGCGCGGCGCCGGGCCGGTGCCGCCGGTGGTGAGCACCAGGTCGCAGCCCTCGGCATCGACGAGATCGCGCAGGCAGTCGCTGATGCCGGCCTCATCGTCGGGAATCAGCCGCGTCACCCATGTCACGGGGTTCTTCAGCGCCCGGCCGAGCCAGGCCTGCAAGGCCGGGATGCCCTGGTCCTGATAGACGCCGCTCGACGCGCGATCGCTGACCGAGACCAGGCCGATCCTCACCGGCTCGAAGGGCGTGGAGGAGGCCGGCGGGGCCGAGGCAGAGGCCGCCGTATCGGACGCTTCACTCATCGGCGGTTTCCTGGTCGGTCAGCGCCGTGCGCAACAGCTTGAACAGCTCCCGATAGGCGCGACCGTGGCGCGCTGCCACGCCGGGCCCCTCGGCCTCGTGCGCCTGGGCTTCCTTGCGCGTGCTGCGGATCAGGCTGCGCAGTTGCTGCACGTCGCCGCCGGGGTGCTCGGCGGTCCAGCGTGTCAGCGCCTCGTCGTCGGCGATGAGCTCGGCGCGCCAGCGCTCGGCATGGTGCAGGGCCAATGCGTCCTTGGCATGGCCGAGCTGGAAGGCGGCCACGGCCTCGCGGACCGGCTCGACAACAGTCGCCTTGTCGGCCTTGCCCATCAGCTTGCCCAGGTACTGCATCTGGCGACGCCGGCCCTCATGGGTCTTGGTGCGCTGCGCGGTGCGCACGGCATCGCGCAAGGATTCGGGCAGGCCGATCGCGTCGATCCGCGAATCGGGCAGCAGCAGCAAGGCCTCGCCGAGCGCCTGCAGCTCATGCATGGCTTTCTTGAGCGAGGTTTTGCTCGGGCGCTCGAAGTCGTAGCGTTCGGTGCCGGCGTCGGGGGTGGGGGCGGAGTTCAAGCGGTACACGGCAAAAAGGGGGCGCTGGCTATCATAGTTGCGCCCTGCG
>NZ_JACDCU010000608.1 GCF_013817365.1 Methylibium sp.
ACATCGGCGGCGAAGGCCATAACCTGCAGGAGCACAGCGTGGTGCTCGTTCGCGGCGGCCGCGTGAAGGACCTCCCGGGCGTGCGCTACCACATCGTTCGTGGCTCGCTCGACCTGCAGGGCGTGAAGGATCGCAAGCAATCGCGCTCGAAGTACGGCGCGAAGCGGCCCAAGAAGGCTTAACGGCTTTTGGGCCCGAAAAGGGCCTGAAGCCGACCGGCGCCCGGTTCCTCCGTGCGTCATTCATCGGCGCGCCGAGTGCGCGCCGCCCGCGGCGAGTTTTGCGTTCGCCGAGTAAGTCGATGCCCTGTGGGGTGTCCGTGGTTCGGGCGAAGCCCGGGCCGACTGAAGCAAAGAAGGAAGAGAAATGCCCCGTCGTCGCGAAGTCCCCAAACGCGAGATCCTGCCCGACCCGAAGTACGGCAACGTCGATCTCTCGAAGTTTATGAACGTGGTCATGGAGTCCGGCAAGAAGGCTGTGGCTGAGCGCATCATTTACGGTGCGTTGGAGCAGGTCGAGAAGAAGGCCCAGCGTGATCCGCTCGAGGTGTTCCTCACCGCGATCAACAACGTCAAGCCGATGGTCGAGGTGAAATCCCGCCGCGTCGGTGGCGCGAACTACCAGGTTCCCGTGGAAGTTCGCCCCGTGCGCCGCATGGCGCTGGCCATGCGCTGGCTCAAGGAGTCGGCCCGCAAGCGCAGCGAGAAGTCGATGGCGCAGCGTTTGGCCAATGAATTGCTTGAGGCCTCGGAAGGCCGCGGCGGCGCGATGAAAAAGCGCGATGAAGTGCACCGCATGGCCGAAGCCAACAAGGCGTTCTCGCACTTCCGCTTCTGACCCTTGGCGCCCGGCGCTCTGCGCCGACGTTCAACGCCCGCCCCCGGCTGCCCGGCGCGATCTTCGATCCGCAGCCGGGCGGCCTTCGTATTTGGAGTGAGACCATGGCCCGCAAGACCCCCATCGAGCGTTACCGCAACATCGGTATCTCTGCGCACATCGATGCCGGCAAGACCACGACCACCGAGCGCATCCTGTTCTACACCGGCGTCAACCACAAGATCGGCGAAGTGCACGATGGTGCGGCGACGATGGACTGGATGGAGCAGGAGCAAGAGCGCGGCATCACGATTACCTCGGCAGCAACTACGTGTTTCTGGAAAGGCATGGACCTAGCCCTGCCCGAGCACCGCATCAACATCATCGACACTCCCGGGCACGTCGACTTTACGATCGAGGTCGAGCGCTCGATGCGAGTGCTCGACGGTGCGTGCATGGTCTATTGCGCCGTGGGCGGCGTGCAGCCGCAGTCCGAGACCGTCTGGCGCCAAGCCAACAAGTACAAGGTGCCGCGGCTGGCGTTCGTCAACAAAATGGACCGCACCGGCGCGAACTTCTACAAGGTCTATGACCAGATGAAGGCGCGCCTGAAGGCGAACCCCGTGCCCATCGTGCTGCCCATAGGCGCCGAAGAGAACTTCACCGGTGTGATCGACCTCATCAAGATGAAAGCGATCATCTGGGACGAGGCCTCGCAAGGCATGAAGTTCGACTATCGGGAGATTCCGGCCGAGCTTCTCGAAGAAGCCAGGAAGTGGCGCGAGAACATGCTCGAGGCGGCGGCCGAGTCGAGTGAAGAGCTGATGAACAAGTACCTCGAATCGGGCGAGCTGTCCGAGGACGAGATCAAGCTCGGCATCCGCACCCGCACCATCGCGGCCGAGATTCAGCCCATGCTGTGTGGCAGCGCCTTCAAGAACAAGGGCGTGCAGCGCATGCTCGACGCGGTCATCGACTTCATGCCCTCGCCGATCGACGTGCCGCCGGTGCCGGGCCACGACGATGACGACAAGGAGGTGGTGCGCCGCGCGGACGACAGCGAGAAGTTCGCCGCGCTCGCCTTCAAGCTGATGACCGACCCCTATGTCGGCCAGCTGACTTTCGTGCGCGTGTACTCGGGCGTGCTGAAGTCGGGCGACTCTGTCTACAACCCGATCCGCGGCAAGAAGGAGC
>NZ_JACDCU010000233.1 GCF_013817365.1 Methylibium sp.
ACGCTTTCGAGCACGATGCGCATCGACACCGGAAGCCGGCTCACGTTGGGGAACTGCCTGGCGAGTTCGGGTAGCGAGAAGAACTTGCCGGTGGTGCCGGAGGCGGTCTTGAAGCTCTTCTGGGTGTTTTGGAAAGCGTGGGCCATGCGGACCTCGGAATGTGGGTGGTTAAGGGAAGAGAGACGACTCAGGCGGCTCGCGGTTCGATGACCTTCAAGCCCTTGAAGTAGTCGCGGAAGAAGCCGGCGTCGCGGGTGATGAGGGCGTTGCATTGCAGTAGCGCGTGGGCGCCGACGAGGAAGTCCGGCACTGTGCGCCTTAGCACTCCGCCACGCTGGCGGTAGCGGCGCTGCATCTCGCCGGCGCGCAGTGCGGACTTCGCTTCGGTCGGCAGGTAGCCCAGGCCAGCGTCTTCCAGATAGGGCAGCACGTCGCTGCCGTGCTTGAAGGCCGTGCACACCTCCGCCAGCACCACGTCGCAGATCACCACGGGGCCGAGGTGCAGGGCGTCGCGCACAGCGCTGGTCGCAGCTTCAGCCCAGGGATCCTCGCCGAGGAGATCGATCAGCACGGAGGAATCGACGGCAATCACTTGCCGTCGTCCTCCGGCGAGGGGTAGGGGTCGCCCGGGGCGCGGCCGCGAATGGCGCGCATCGCCTCGTCCGTGTTGGCGAAGCCGTCGAGTTTGAAGCGTCCACGCAAGCGCGAGATGGCGTCGTCGACGTTCTTGCGCAGGATGATGCGCCCGCCATCGAGTTCGACCTTGAGCTGCGTGCCCTTGGTCAGGCCGAGCGCGTCTCGCACGGCCTTGGGCAACGTGATCTGCCCACGTTCGGCAACGGTGGCTTCCATGGCGGCTCCTAGTTCATTCGGGGAAAGTATGCACGGATTCTACATACCGCTTCCCGCGTATTCAAGGGCCGCGCACGTTGCGCGAAGGGTCAGATCACGTATAGATCGACGTACTCGTGAACGGGCATCGCCTCGAGCGCCTTCTGATCGAGGCTCACGTCGAGAATCGCGTCCTGCTGCTTCGGCGGAAAGCGGCGCGCCAGGTTGACGCGGAACTTGGCCTCGAGCAGGGGGATACCGTCCTTGCGGCGGCGCTTGTGGCCGATGGGGTACTCGACAACCACTTCTTTCAGCTTCTTGCCGTCCTTGAACTCGATGGTCAGGGCATTGGCGATCGAGCGCTTCTCGGGGTCGTGATAGTCCTTGGTGAAGGCCTTGTCTTCCACGCACTCGATCTTGTCGCGCAGCGTATCAATGCGCCTGTCGGAAGCGACGCTGTCCTCGTAGTCGGCCGCTCTGAGCCGCCCGAAGATCAGCGGCACTGCGACCATGTATTGAATGCAGTGGTCGCGATCGGCCGGGTTATCGAGCGGGCCCTTCTTGTCGATGATGCGGATGCAGGCTTCATGAGTGCGTATGCTGAGCTTTTTAATGTCATCGACTGTCTTGCCGGCCTTGCCGAGTTGCGCATGCAAGGTCATCGCCGCTTCCACCGCCGTCTGCGAATGGAACTCGGCCGGGAAGCTGATCTTGAACAGCACGTTCTCCATGACGTAGCTGCCGTAGGGCCGCTGGAACTTGAACGGCTGGCCCTTGAAGAGCACATCGTAGAAGCCCCAGGTCTTTGCCGAAAGCACCGAGGGATAGCCCATCTCGCCCGACTTCGCGATCAGCGCCAGGCGCACTGCGCGCGAGGTGGCGTCTCCGGCCGCCCAGCTCTTGCGTGAACCGGTGTTCGGCGAATGCCGATAGGTGCGCAGCGACTGGCCATCGACCCAGGCCAGCGACACGGCGTTGAGGATTTCGTCCTTCGTGAGCCCCATCATCTCCGCGACGACCGCGGTGGAGGCCACCTTGACCAGCACCACGTGATCGAGGCCGACCTTGTTGAACGAGTTCTCCAGCGCAATGCAGCCCTGGATCTCGTGGGCCTTGATCATCGCCGTGAGCACGTCCTTCATGACCAGCGGTTTCTTGCCGGCCGCGATGGCATTGCGCGAGAGCCAGTCGGCCGCGGCCAGGATGCCGCCGAGGTTGTCGCTCGGGTGGCCCCATTCGGCGGCCAGCCAGGTGTCGTTGAAGTCGAGCCAGCGGATCATCGTGCCGATGTTGAAGGCGGCTTGAATCGGATCGAGTTGATGCTGCGTGCCGGGTATTTTCGCCCCGTGGGGCACGACCGTGCCGGGCACCACCGGTCCGAGCAGCTTGGTGCAGGCCGGGTATTCGAGCGCCTCGAGTCCGCAGCCCAGGGTATCGATCAGGCAGTTGCGCGCGGTGTCATACGCGAGCGCGCTCTTGATCTTGTACTTGGCGACGTAGTCGACGATGTCGACGAGAACCTGATCGGGCTTGGGGCGGACGTTCGAGATCGGTGCGGACATGAGGCCTCGGAATGCGGAGCGGGACTTTATCTGGCAGCCGCCTTGACGGCTGCGACGGCGGCGCGCTGCTCGGCGTGCGTGCAGCCGTCGACCATGCGCTGGCCGACCTTGTGATTCATCATCATCGATTTGACCGGGATCTGCAGCCACACGATGCCGTTGCGTTGATCCTCGAGGCGCACGGCGCCGGTCGAGGTTTCGCGCGGCGTCATGGTGTAGGTCGCCTTCTGAAAAGCGACGCGGAAGTGGCCCGGCTTGTCGAGCATTGCATCGACGCTCACACTTTGATTGAACTCGCACTGCGCGGTGCCGGTCAGCACGCGGCTGCTGAGTGCAACCTGCTGTTCCGTCAGCGATTCGTTCGCGTCGTCCGGAGCCTGGGCATCGGACTGCAACTGCTTGCTCGAGGGCGAGGCGGCCTTCTTGGCGGGGCTCACCGTTGCGACCTGCTCGATCGGCACGGCCTTCGTCGTCTGAGCCAAAGCCAAGGGACTCGCCGCCAGCAGGCCGGCGGTAAGCAGCGACAGGGACAGGGCGGGGATCGAGTGCATGAAAGGCTCCAAAGCGGAAGTGGAGCTTGGATTCTTGGAGTTGCCTGGGGCCAGAGGCGTTGCAAAGTGCTTCCGGCGCTGGCGCGGCGCGTGCGTTAAGTCTCAGCGGCGCTCGTTGATCGGCACGAAGACCTGATCGTTGGGCCCCACGTAGTTGGCGCTGGGGCGAATGATCTTGCCGTCGATTCGCTGCTCGATGACGTGAGCTGCCCAGCCCGATGTGCGCGAGATCACGAACAGCGGGGTGAACATGGCCATCGGCACGCCCATCATGTGATAGCTGACCGCGCTGAACCAGTCGAGGTTGGGGAACATCTTCTTGGCATCCCACATCACCGCTTCAAGCCGCTCGGCGATAGCGAACATTTTCAGGTTGTTGGCGTCGCGCGACAGGCGCTCGGCCACTTCCTTGATGACCTTGTTGCGTGGGTCGCTGACGGTATAGACGGGGTGGCCGAAGCCGATCACCACTTCCTTGCGTTCGACCCGCGCGCGGATGTCGGCCTCGGCCGCGTCGGGCGTGTCGTAGCGATTCTGGATATCGAAGGCGACCTCGTTGGCGCCGCCGTGCTTGGGCCCGCGCAGTGCACCGATGGCACCGGTGACGGCCGAATAAAGGTCGCTGCCGGTGCCGGCGATCACGCGGCCGGTGAAGGTCGAGGCATTGAACTCGTGTTCGGCATAAAGATTAAGCGAGGTGTGCATCGCGCGCACCCAGAGCTCGCTCGGCGGCGTGCCGTGCAGCAGATGCAGGAAATGTCCGCCGATGGAGTCATCTTCGGTCTCGACCTCGATGCGCCGGCCGTTGTGGCTCCAGTGGTACCAATACAGCAGCACCCCGCCCAGACCGGCGAGCAGCCGGTCGGCGATGTCGCGCGCGCCGGGATGGTTGTGGTCGTCCTTTTCCGGCAGCAGACAGCCGAGCACCGACACGCCGGTGCGCATTACGTCCATCGGGTGGCTGCTGGCGGGCAGCGCTTCGAGTGCGCTCTTCAGTGCGGCCGGCAGGCCGCGCAGCGACTTCAGCTTCAGTTTGTAGGCTGCCAGTTCGGCAGTGGTCGGCAGCTTGCCGTGAACCAGCAAATGGGCGATTTCCTCGAACTCGCTGGTCTCAGCGATATCGAGGATGTCGTAGCCGCGGTACGCAAGGTCGTTGCCGGTACGGCCCACGGTGCACAGCGCCGTGTTGCCAGCGGCCACGCCGGACAGCGCGACCGACTTCTTGATCTTTGGGCCGCTTGCGTTGGCCGGTGTGGCGGCGGACGCGCCTGACGCTGTTTCGCTCATGTTGGGCTCCCCGCGTTTTATTTCTTCCCCGAGAACAGCGCATCGAGATGCTGTTCGTGGCGGTGATAGCCGATGCGCTCATAGAGCTCGTCGCGCGTTTGCATCGTGTCGACCACGTTCTTCTGCGTGCCGTCGCGGCGGATGGCCGTGTACACCGCCTCGGCCGCCTTGTTCATCGCGCGAAACGCGCTGAGCGGGTAGAGCACCATCGCCACGTCGGCGCTGCGCAATTCATCGACGGTGAACAGCGGCGTCTGACCGAACTCGGTGATGTTGGCCAGCACGGGCGCCTTCACGGCTTCCACGAAGCGGCGGTAGGTCGGCAAGTCGTGGGCCGCCTCCGCGAAGATGCCATCGGCGCCGGCCTCGACGCATGCGATGGCGCGCTCGATCGCTGCGTCCACGCCCTCGGCCTGAATGGCATCGGTGCGCGCGATGAGGAAGAAGTCGGCATCGGTCTTCGCGTCGGCTGCGGCCTTGACGCGGTCGGCCATCTCCTGCTTCGAGACGATCTCCTTGCCGGGTCGGTGGCCGCAACGCTTCGCGCCGACCTGGTCCTCGATGTGGCAGGCCGCAGCTCCGAACTTGATCAGGCTTTTGACGGTGCGCGCGATGTTGAAGGCGCTGGGCCCGAAGCCCGTGTCGATGTCGACCAGCAAGGGCCGCTCGCACACGTCGGTGATGCGCCGGATGTCGGTGAGCACGTCATCGAGCGTGTTGATGCCGAGATCGGGCAGGCCGAGCGAGCCCGCGGCCACGCCGCCGCCCGACAGGTAGATCGCCCGGTAGCCCGCGCGCTCGGCCAGCAGCGCGTGGTTGGCGTTGATAGCGCCGACGATCTGCAGCGGCGTTTCGGCTTTCAGGGCCTCGCGAAAGCGGGCGCCGGCTGAGCCGGCGGTTCGAGCGTTCATGGGCAAGTGTCCTGTGCGCGAGCGTCAACCCGGATCGGCGCAGAGAGAACGCGCGCGCGCCGACCGAGGACGAAACCGGAAAATGAGGCGCAAGTCCTCGTTGTCAGAGCAGGTGCTTGACGCCGTCCTGCTCTTCCAGCAATTCCTTGAGCGTGAGGTCGATGCGCTCCCGCGAGAAGGCGTCGATCTCCAGACCTTCGACGAGCTTGTACTCGCCGGCCTCGGTGGTGACCGGAAAGCCGAACATCACGTCCTTCGGAATGCCGTAATCGCCATGGCTCGGCACACCCATCGTCACCCATTTGCCTTGCGTGCCCAGCGCCCAGTCGCGCATGTGATCGATGGCGGCGTTGGCAGCCGAGGCGGCGCTCGAAAGGCCGCGCGCGTCGATGATCGCCGCGCCGCGTTTGCCCACGGTGGGCAGGAAGGTGTCCTTGTTCCAGACCTGATCGTTGATCATGTCCTTCACCGCCTTGCCGTCGGCAATGGCGAAGCGATAGTCCGCGTACATCGTCGGCGAGTGGTTGCCCCACACCGCCATCTTCTCGATGCTCGCCACGGGCTTGCCGATCTTGGCGGCCACCTGGCTCAGCGCACGGTTGTGGTCGAGGCGCAGCATGGCGGTGAAGTTGTTGCGCGGCAGGTCGGGAGCGCTCTTCATCGCGATGTAGGCATTGGTGTTGGCCGGATTGCCGACGACCAGAACCTTGACATTGCGGCTTGCCACGGCATTGAGCGCCTTGCCCTGGCCGATGAAGATCTTGCCATTGATGGACAGCAGTTCCGAACGTTCCATGCCCGCTTTGCGGGGCATCGAACCGACGAGCAGGGCGTAGTCCGTGTCCTTGAATGCGGTCATCGGATCGCCGTGCGCCTGCATGCCGGCCAGCAGCGGAAAGGCGCAGTCCTCGAGTTCCATCATCACGCCCTTGAGAGCCTTCTGCGCCTTCTCGTCGGGGACTTCCAGCAACTGCAGGATGACGGGCTGGTCTTTGCCGAGCATCTCGCCCGAGGCGATGCGAAACAGCAGTGCATAGCCGATCTGGCCAGCGGCACCGGTGACGGCCACACGGACGGGTGTCTTGCTCATGATGGAGAAGCTCCGGAAAGTTGGGAATCGGGGTGGCGGGGCGAGCGTTGCGACGAGGCCGCCGCTGAGCGCCAAGTGTAGAAGCAAGTCTAGGCGGCTGGCTTCGAAGCGTCAAAGCTCCTCTGTTTTATATAAGACATCTTTCAGCATTCTT
>NZ_JACDCU010000018.1 GCF_013817365.1 Methylibium sp.
GGGTGAGCACCGCGTCAAGCGCACGCGCCCGAAATCGAGCGCGGCGGTCGATCGCTTCGTCGCCGCCCGGCCGGGCGGCGACGGCGCAAGCACCGCCGCCTCACCCGACGAGTGCGCTGCTGCGGCAGCGCCGCCGAGTACCGCTGTTGTTGTCGCGTCTGTGACACGCACCGCGACCGCGGCTTCATTGGCGAGCGCCGCTGCCGCGCGACCCTTCACGGCAAGCAAGGCTGCGGCGCTCGCGCAGACCGGCGGGATCGAACCCGATGTTTGCCGGCACGTCCGCGCCCGGCGTGCGCTCGGCCTGAACGGCGTGCTTTGGTGGAGCTGGGCGCTGCTGTTCGTGCAGGCTTTCTGGTGCGCCCACACCGGTGACGCCGCAGCCGTTCGGGGCGTCGGCCATGCCGGCATGTTGCTGAGCATTTTCGTGATGCTGCCCGCGCTGTGCTTGTGGCGCTGGTGGCCGCGCCCGGCCGAGATGGGCGCGGCACTGCGCGCCGACCCGCAGATCCGGCACATCAAGATCTTGATGAACAGCAGCCTGAACGAAGATGCCGTGCGCTCGCGTTTCGATCAATACGACAGCTTTCTTCGTAAGCCTTACAACATCGACGTGGCGCTGAAGGTGATCGCCTCGCTGTTGGGCTGAGGCTTTGTCCCGCCTGCGGGGTCGGACGCCGCAGCCGTTGCGATAGCCAAGGCACTCGCGGCCGGAAATGTGGTTGTGCAGCCGCCTACAGTTGCGAGCCCAGCAGGGACGCCAACTGTTCCACCAGCTTTTCCTGCCATGGCCGCCGCTCCCAGGCCTGGAGCGTGACGGGCCGGGTGCGCCGCAGGTCCTGCTCGAAGATCTCGATCTGCCGCTCGGCGAAGCCGGCATGCAGCACGTTCAGGTTGGCTTCGTCGTTCAGGCTGAGCGAGCGGTTGTCGAAGTTGGTCGAGCCCACCGACACGAGCAGCGTGTCCACCACGAGCACCTTGCAGTGAAACATGGTGTCCTGGTATTCGCCGATCTCCACGCCCGCCTCGAGCAACTCGCCCCAGCGCGAGCGCGAGGCGCGGCGCACGACTTCGGCGTCGATCTCCTGGCCGGGCAGGATGATCTGCACCTTCACGCCGCGCCGTGCTGCCGCAGCGAGCGCCCGGATCGCCAGCTCGTCCGGCACGAAGTACGACGCCGAAAGATGGATGCTGCGCTCGGCCGCGGTGATGGCCATCAGGTACATCAGGCGCATGCTTTCGCTGCCGCCGGTCGGCGAGCTGCTGAACATTTGCGCGGGCTGGTCGCCGCGCGGCTGCAGCGCTGGGAAGTAAAGCTCGCCATGCAGGACGTTGCCGGTCGATTTGATCCAGTTGTCCATGAACACGGCCTGGATCTGCGCGACCACCGGGCCCTCGATGCGGAAATGCGTGTCGCGCCAGTGCTCGCCGTCCTGCGCGTTCCCGCGCCACTGGTCCGCAATGCCGACGCCGCCGGTAAAACCGACCGTGCCGTCGACAACCAGCAGCTTGCGGTGCGTCCGGTTGTTGAGGCGGCCGAAATTACTCCAGTGCGGCTCGTGATAGCGCTCGACCTCCACGCCGGCGCGCTCGAGCTCGTCGATGAAACCGTCTTCCATCTTGACGCTGCCGATCCAGTCGAGCAGCACGTGCACCTTCACGCCGGCCCGGGCGCGCTCGGTCAGCGCGTCGGCAAACTCGCGGCCGATCGTGCCTGACCAGTAGATGTAGGTTTCGAAGGTGATGCTGCTACGCGCGGCGCGGATCGCCTCCAGCATGGCCGGGAAGATCTCGTCGCCGTTGACCAGCACCTGCGTTCGGTTGCCCTCGACAAACGGTGGGCCGAGCAGCACGTCCATGGAGCGGCGGAACTGCGGCGCGTCGGTGGCGTAGAGGCGCTCGAGCTTTTCCTCGATGTGTTTTTCACCGGCGCTCAGGTTGAGCGCGAGGAAGACCACGACCAGCGTCGCGATCACGCTCAACAGGACGATCCACACGGTTCTTGTTTTCATGTTGGCATTTCGAGGCGATGTCGCCGGGCGCCGTCATGGGTGCCAGTCGCAGCAGTGGAACACGCGATCCGGGGGCGCGCATGTTCGGTTCCGCACAAAGCGGGGGGGCCGCGCACCGACCGGTGTGGGCATCGAGTGCGCGCCCGCGGCCTTGAAACCGGCGCCTGCGACCGCACAATGCCTGTCCGCGGAGGGCGGTGCTCGCCCCTTGCCGAAACTCATCTGTCGCCACGCAACCCTGTCGCCGCCATGACCAAGCAGACCCTTTCCTTCCAGGCCGAGGTGCAGCAGTTGCTGCACCTTGTGACTCACTCCCTGTATTCGAACAAGGAGATCTTCCTTCGCGAGCTGATCTCCAACGCTTCCGACGCCTGCGACAAGCTGCGTTTCGAGGCCTTGAACGACGCCGCGCTTTACGAGGACGCGCCCACGCTCGAAGTGCGCGTGAGCTTCGATGCAACGGCCCGTACCATCACCATCACCGACAACGGCATCGGCTTGTCCGAAGCGGAGGCCATCGCCAACCTGGGCACCATCGCCAAGAGCGGCACGCGCGAGTTCGTGGGCAAGCTCTCCGGCGAGCAGGCCCGGGACGCGCAGATGATCGGCCAGTTCGGCGTGGGCTTCTACAGCGGCTACATCGTCGCCGACCGCATCAGCGTCGAGTCGCGCCGCGCCGGCCTGCCGCACGAAGAAGGTGTTCGCTGGGCCAGCGCAGGTACCGGCGATTTCGAAGTCGAGACCATCACGCGGGCGGAGCGCGGCACGGCCGTGACCCTGCACCTGCGCGAAGGCGAGGACGAGTTCCTCACGCACTGGAAGCTCAAGTCGACCATCGGCAAATATTCCGACCACATCTCCTTGCCCATCCTCATGCGCAAGCAGGAATGGGACACCGAGAAGGGCGAGTACGTCGTCAAGGACGAATGGGAGACGGTCAACAAGGCCGCGGCATTGTGGTCGCGCGCCAAGAGCGACATCACCGACGCCGAATACAAGTCGTTCTACGAGCTGATCAGCCACGACAGCACGCCGCCTCTGGCCTACACCCACAACCGGGTCGAGGGCCGCAGCGAGTACACGCAGCTGCTGTTCCTGCCGGCCAAGGCGCCGGTGGACCTGTGGAACCGCGACAAGCGCGGCGGCGTCAAGCTCTACGTCAAGCGCGTCTTCATCATGGACGACGCCGAGGCGCTCATGCCGACCTACCTGCGGTTTGTCAAGGGCGTGATCGACTCGGGCGACCTGCCGCTCAACGTCTCGCGCGAGTTGCTCCAGGAAAGCCGCGACGTCAAGGCGATCCGCGAAGGCTCGACCAAGCGCGTGCTCGGCATGATCGAAGACCTGGCGAACAGCGAGGACGCCGGCAAGAAGGAGCAGTACGCTAACTTCTGGCGCGAGTTCGGCGCCGTGCTCAAGGAGGGCGTCGGTGAAGACCACGCCAACCAAGAGCGGCTGGCCAAGCTGCTGCGCTTTGCCTCCACCGAGGCCGAAGAGGGCGTGAGCTTCGCCGATTACGTGGCGCGCATGAAGGAAGGCCAGGACGCGGTCTACTACGTGACGGCCGACACGCCCGCCGCCGCGCGCCACAGCCCGCAACTCGAAATCTTCCGCAAGAAGGGCATCGAGGTGCTGCTGCTCACCGACCGCGTCGACGAGTGGATGCTGGCCCATCTGTACGAGTTCGAAGGCAAGCCGCTGCGCAGCGTCGCCAAGGGCGCCGTCGATCTCGGCGCGCTGCAGGACGAGGCCGAGAAGGAACAGGCGGGCGCAGCCGCCGAGGCCTTCAAACCGGTGCTCGAGAAGCTCAAGGAAGCACTCAAGGACAAGGCCAAGGATGTGCGCGTGACCACCCGCCTGGTCGAGTCACCGGCCTGTTTGGTCGTGGAGGAGGGCGACATGAGCGGCCACCTGGCGCGGCTGCTCAAGCAGTCGGGACAGGACGCGCCGGCGGGCCGCCCGATCCTCGAGATCAACACCGAGCATGCGCTGGTCAAGCGCCTGGACGGCAGCGAGCACTTCGACGATCTGGCGCAGGTGCTGTTCGACCAGGCGGTGCTGGCCGAAGGCGGGCACCTCGACGATCCGGCCGCCTATGTGCGGCGGATCAACAGCCTGTTGGTGAGTTGACTAGCATCGCGGCTCGGGCGCGGGCGCCGCACGGCCATGTTTCGGCTCGCGGAGGCCTTGGCTATCGCAACGGCTGCCGCGTCCGGCCGCGCGATTCAGGCCATGGCCTCGACCTGCTCGCGCAACTGCGCGATCTGTTGCGACCAATAGTTGTCGGTGCCGAACCAGGAAAACGCGGCGGGGAATGCCGGATCGTCCCAGCGCTGCGCAAGCCAGGCGCTGTGGTGCAGCATGCGCAAGGTGCGCAGCGGCTCGATGAGGGCGAGTTCGCGGCGGTCGAAGCGGCAAAAAGTTTCGTAGCCTTCGAGCAGGCTGGCCAAGGCGGCGCCGGAAGCCCGCGCGTCGCCCGGCAGCAGCATCCACAGGTCCTGCACGGCCGGGCCCATCGCCGCATCGTCGAGGTCCACGAAATGCGGCCCCTCAGGCGTCCACAGCAGGTTGCCCGGGTGGCAGTCGCCATGCAGCCGCAGCATGCGCAGGCCGTCCACGTCGCGCAGGCGCCGCTCGGCGATCTGCAGGGCTCGCTGCGACACGTCGGCCCAGGCCGCTCGCTCGCCGGGGCTGACCGTGCCCTGCTCAAGCAGCCACTCGCGCGGCGCCCAGCCGAGCGTGGCTGCATCGATCGTGCGCCGGTGCGTGAAGGTGCACTGGCTGCCGACCGTGTGCAGGCGGCCGATGAAGCGGCCGATCCATTCGAGCGTCTCGGGGTCGTCGAGCTCGGGCGCCCGTCCGGCGCGCCGCGGCGTCACCGCGAAGCGCGTGCGGCCGAGCACGGCCAGCGTGGCCGGGGTGCCGAGACAGCGCAAACCCTGGGCCGGTGATTCGGCCTGCAGCACCAGCGGTGCCACCGCCGGCACTTCGGCGGCAGCCAGTTCGAGCGCGAAGCCGTGCTCCTCGAGGATCTGCGCGTCACTCCACCGGCCCGGCCGGTAGAACTTGGCCACCACGAATCCGCCGTCCTCCAGGCCGACCTGGAACACGCGGTTCTCGTACGAGTTGAGTTGCAGCAGCCGGCCGTCGCCGTGCAGACCGGTCAGCGCCAGGGCATCGAGAACCGCATGCGGAGTGAGATCGGCGAAGGGTTGGCTCGAGGCGGCGTCGGTCATGCCGCGATGCTCTCACGCGCCTGCTCGGCGCCCGCCGCGCCGAGGCGACGCCTCGTTCGCAATGAAGCCCAAAGAGCGATCCTAAAGGGCGCGACTCGGCGTACTGCGCGGTCGGCTCGAGGCGCCTGAATCGCCGCCGAATGACGAGAAATCGGTCGCGGCGGCGTTGTCGAACCGGCTGTCAGGCGCGAAGAATGAATCCTGCGGGAAGCCTGAATCGGCCCAGCGCGTGCTGCGCTCAGCGCGGCGCGAGCGCACGGTGTCGGAGAGCGTGCTGCTGGCCTTTTGAAAATTCGGCGTGGGCGTCAGGGGAATGGGACGCGACAGCGCGCCTTGCTGGGGCAGCAGCAACAGCAGCTCGCTCACCGGCGGCAGGTTCTCCGCCAGGCAGGAAAGGTAGCGGATACGGCAGGCTTCCATCACCGCCTGTTTGATCGCGGTGACGCGCCGCGAGCGTGAGCGTCCGTTCTCGATGTCCACCACCGCGAGTACGCGACCGTTCGCACTGCACACCGCAAAGCTCACGTGCAGCGGACCGAGCAACTCGTACCAGTAGCGCACGCGCTCCGGGTCGCGGGGGTGGCACAGGCGCACCAGGGGCAACTTGGCCAGCACGATGTACTGCGGCATGGCTTCTCGCAGCACGCGCAAAGTGCGTCGCTCGTCGCTGTTGAGTACCGGGCGCGCCATCAGCGCCCATTCCTTCGGCAGGGGGCTGCGCCGGTCGCGGCGGCTCGACCAACGGCCCAGCGCGAACGCGGCGAAGCTCGCCACGCCGACGAGCAGCAGGATGAAGCCGTGGAAACCCGTCATGAAGCAAGCCCGCCGTGATCCACACCGGCGCAAGGAGCGCCGCAAATGCGAGAGGCATGCTATCCACAGGATGCCGCATCAGCACCCCCTCAATGGGGGCCGGCATGGCGCGGTGTGCGCTCACTGCGAGGCTGCGCCACCCGGCTTGGCGAGTTGCGCCTTGAGCTCACGCACAGCATCGATCAGGTGTTCGAGCCGGATCGCCTGCTGCTTGAAGCGGTAGTTGAATTCGGCGGCTTGCGTGTCGACCAGTTGCTCGAACTGGCTGGCCAGGGTGTCGGGCGGAAGCTTCAGCCAAGCGTGCGACTCGCTGCCGTCGCGCTCGACCGTTGCCCCTGCCGCCCGCGCGATCTTGAGCATCGCCGTGTTCTCGCTGAGTGCTTGGATGAACAGCGTGTCGGTGCCGCGATTGCGGGCATGCATCACCGCATGCTCGAACAGCCGGGTTCCGTAGCCCCGGCCGCGCGCCGTCTGGAGCACCGATACGCCGAATTCGACCATTGCTGGCCGGGTGGCAAGCTGCTGGGGTGGCTCGTAGGCGAGATGCGCCATGGCGATCAACTGGAGCCGGCGGTTGAAGACGCCGAAGACTTCGTCGCGCGTGAAGTCGATGCCGTCAACGTACTTCGCAATCTGCGTGTCGCTTGCCGCGTGACCGAAGCGTAAATAACGGTCGGCCGTCGCCAGTGCCTGCAGATGAGCCTTGATGCGCTCGCGGTGACGCACGCCGAGCGAGCGGATCGGCACCCAGCGAAAAGCCGTTCGCGCGGCTTCAGGACTTGAGGACGACGGTCCCTCGCTCGCTGGAAAAGATCCGGGAAGATCACTCGTAGAGTGCATGAAGCGAGTTTAAGGGTTTACCCGTAATTCTCGGTGGGTGGCCTGCAGCGGTGGTTTCAGCCGTGCGGTCTCTCGGAGTGCGGCCTCTCGAGAGCTCAAGGAAGGTGGCTTATACTCTGCGGTTTTCCGCTTTCGGTTCCGGAAAATCGCCAGTTGGTTCGCCGACTTGGTGCACTGCCTAAGAGGCCTCACAGGCCGACCCAAGCGAGACGCGCGGGTCGGGCTCCACAAGAGGCACCGACCGCAGTGATTGTCGAACCGAGTTCCCACTCAGGATAGTCATGAAAACCTTCAGCGCCAAACCGGCCGAAGTGACGCATGAGTGGTTTGTGATTGACGCAACCGACAAGGTCCTCGGAAGGGTTGCCAGCGAAGTGGCCCTCCGATTGCGCGGCAAGCATAAGCCTATCTACACGCCTCACGTCGATACCGGCGATTTCATCGTCATCGTCAACGCCGAAAAGCTCCGTGTCACGGGCAACAAGGCCAATGACAAGATCTACTACCGCCACTCGGGCTATCCGGGCGGCATCTACGCGACGAAGTTCAAGGACATGCAGGCCAAGCACCCCGGCCGCGCTCTGGAGAAGGCCGTCAAGGGCATGCTCCCGAAGGGTCCTCTGGGCTACGCGATGATCAAGAAGTTGAAGGTGTACGGCGGCGCCACGCATCCGCACACCGCCCAGCAGCCCAAGGCGCTGGTTCTTTAGGAGCGGCGATGATTGGCAATTGGAATTACGGTACCGGCCGCCGCAAGTCTTCGGTGGCGCGGGTGTTCATGAAGAAGGGCACCGGCCAGATCATGGTCAACGGCAAGACGGTCGAGCAGTACTTCGGCCGCCAGACCTCGATCATGATCGTCAAGCAGCCGCTGTTCTTGACCAACAACGTCGAAGCCTTCGACATCAAGGTCAACGTTCACGGCGGCGGCGAATCGGGTCAGGCCGGCGCAGTGCGCCACGGCGTGACGCGCGCGCTGATCGACTTCGATGCGGCCCTGAAGCCCGAGCTCAGCCGGGCCGGTTTCGTGACGCGCGATGCGCGCGAAGTCGAGCGCAAGAAGGTGGGCCTGCACGGCGCACGCCGTCGCAAGCAGTTCAGCAAGCGCTGAGCCTCGCAGACCGTTTTACGAGAACAAATGCCGCCTTCGGGCGGCATTTCTTTTCGAGGTTTGCACCGGGTTACCGTTGCACATTCACGTTTGCCGTGCAGGGCTGCTTCCTAGAATGAACCATTCTTTTCAAGCACCCGTATGCGCTGGAAGCTCTTGCGTCGCCGTCTTTCGATCAGTGCTCCGCGCATGATCGTGCGCAGCCACGCACCGTGGCCGCTGCGTTGGGCGATGGCGGCGTTGGTCCTGGGATTTTCGGCGGCGCTGGCGCTGTGGGCGTTCGAGTTCGGCAAAGGCATTGCCGGGCTCGATCTCGGCGCGCCGGTCGGCCCCATGGTGCTCGGCAGTGAGATCGAGCAGTTGCGCAGTGAGCGTGACAAGGCACAGAGCATCGCCAACACCGCTGAGAGCTTGCTCATGGCCGAGCGAACGAGCCTGGAGCGCTTGGCCGATCAGGTGCGCTCGCTCGAGGCCGAAAATTCGGCCCTCAAGGGTGATCTGGGGTTCTTCGAACGGCTGCTGCCCACCGGCAAGGGCAGCCTGGTCGTGCGCGGTGCGCAGGCCGAGGTGGTCGGCGCCGGCCAACTGCGTTTCCAGTTGCTGGTCATGCAAAAGGGGAAATCGCCGAGTGAATTCAAGGGCCGGTACGAGTTGAGCCTGCGCGGGCAGCTGGACGGCAAAGCGTGGACGCAGGCCGTCAAGGCAGGGGGACGGCCGCTGCAGTTCCGCCAGTACCAGCGTGTCGATGGGATGCTGGAATTCCCCGGGCCGGCAGTGGTGCAGACCGTGCATGTCAGGGTCGTCGACGGCCAGGGCGGCGTGCGCGCCAGCCAGGACATTCATCTTTGAGCAGCGGCCGGCTGCCGCATCTACATTGGAGAGACAAGATGTTCGGAACACGCAAGCAACCGCCCATTCGCACCCTCATCGGCGAGGGCACGGTGCTGGAGGGAGAAATCCGCTACAGCGAGGGCCTGCGCATCGACGGCCGAGTGGTCGGCAACGTGATCGCGATCGGCGACGAGCCCAACCTCCTGGTGATCGGCGAGAAAGCCTCGATCACCGGGCGGGTCAAGGCCGGTCACGTGATCGTCAATGGCGAGGTTTGCGGTCCTGTCGATTCGAGCGAGTTGCTGGAACTGCAGCCCAAGGCACGCATCGAAGGCAATGTTCGCTACGCGCGCCTCGAGATGCACCAAGGCGCACAGGTGCACGGCGAATTGCGTCCGCAGGCCGCGCAGGACAAGCCTGCTGTGGTCAAACTGGCACCGGCGCCCGGGTTGTCGGCCCTGGGCCACAATACCCGGGTGGCGGGCGACCGCCAAACGAAGGAGACATGATGAGTGCCGTTGCAGAAAACATTGCCACCGAATTGCCGCCCGTTCCGATCGTCTTCACCGACAGCGCTGCGGGCAAGGTCAAGCAGCTGGTCGACGAGGAGGGCAACCCCGAACTGAAACTGCGCGTTTTCGTGCAGGGCGGCGGCTGCTCGGGGTTCCAGTACGGTTTCACCTTCGACGAGATCGTCAACGACGACGACACGAAGATGGAAAAGAACGGCGTGATGCTGTTGATCGATGCCATGAGCCTGCAGTACCTGGCCGGTGCCGAGATCGATTACAAGGAAGATCTGGAAGGTGCGCAGTTCGTGATCAAGAACCCGAACGCGACCAGCACCTGCGGCTGCGGTTCGAGCTTCTCGGCATAGAAACGCTCGCTGGATCAGGGGGAACGCGGCCGTAGCGCATGCGCCGCCGCTGAACGCCGCCTGCGGGCGGCCTTTTCTTTGGAGCGACGGCGTTGCGCCGGTCAGGCCGGGTACAACGCGCCCAACAAGCGCGGACCGCGAGCCCCGGTCACCGCGCTCAGGTTGCCGGGCTCGCCGCGCAGATGGGCGCGCGCCAGCCACGCAAAGGCGGCGGCCTCCACGTGCAGAGGCGCCAAGCCTCGCGAGGCGGTCGATTCGATATGGAACTGGGGCAGCGCCTGCGCCAGGCGGCGCATCAGTTCGTCGTTGAGCGCACCGCCGCCGCAGACCAGCAGTTCGCGCGCTCGGGGCAGATGTCGATGTACACCGTCCGCAACCGTGCGCGCGGTCAGCTCGCACAGGGTGGCCTGAACGTCCCGCGCGGAGGCGGAGGGTTGGCCGGCCAGCAGGGCGTCGAGCCAGTCGGCATGGAAATCATCGCGGCCGGTGCTTTTAGGCGGCGACAGTGCGAAGTACGGATCGCGCAGCGCGGCGTCGAGCAACGCCGGCAGCACTTGGCCTTGGGCGGCCCACCGGCCGCGGTCGTCGAAGGCGGCGCCGCGATGACGCAGGCACCACAGGTCCATCAATGCGTTGCCGGGGCCGCAGTCGAAGCCGCGCACTGCGCCGTCGGCACCCAGCAGGCTGAGGTTGGCAATGCCGCCGATGTTGGCGACGGCGATGTCTTGGCCGGCGCACGCGAACTGCGCATTGTGGAAGGCCGGCACGAGGGGCGCACCCTGACCGCCGGCGGCGAGATCGCGGCTGCGAAGATCGGCCACCACGGCAATACCCGTCAGCTCGGCCAGCAGCGCCGGCGCATTGAGCTGTAGCGTGTAGCCGGTGCCGTCGAACTGGCCGGGACGATGACGCACCGTCTGGCCGTGTGCGCCGATCGCGCGCACTGCTCGGCCCGGTGCCGCCTCGCACAGCGCTGTTACCACCTCGCTGTACACCCGCGTCAGCGCGTTGGCGGCCAGAGCGGCCCGGTGCAACTCGTTGTCGCCGGGCGTGTTGAGCGCCAGCAGTTCGCCCCGCAGGGCCGGGTCGAACGGGCGATGCGCATGCGCCAGCACTTGCGCCCGACCGTCGGGAAAGGCGGCGAGCACGCCGTCGGCGCCATCGAGCGAGGTGCCGGACATCAGGCCGATGAAGAGCTCGTCCATCGTTCAGTCGTCTTGTGGACGGACATGAAAAAGCCCGCCGCGGCGGGCCGGTTGCCGCATCGGGTGCATCACTCGAACGACGCCTCGGCGATGGCCGGGGCTGCGGCAAGGTGCGCACGCGCCGCCTCGGCGACTTCGGCGAAACGAATGCGGGAAGCCGGCGACAGCGTCAACGCTTCGGACTGGCGCGCAATCGTCATCGGATCGATGTGCTCACCACGCACGCGGAACTCGAAGTGCAAGTGTGGCCCCGTGGCCCAGCCGGTGGCACCGACCGCGCCGATGCGCTCGCCTTGTTCGACCTTCTGACCGCGACGCACGGTCATCTGGCTGAGGTGGGCGTAGCGCGTTTCGCGGTCGCCGGCGTGCTTGACGATGACGATGTTGCCGTAGCCGCCCTGGCGGCCGGCGAAGTCGACCACGCCCTCGCCAACCGTGCGCACCGGCGTGCCGGTCGGTGCACCGTAATCCACGCCCAGGTGGGCTCGCCAGCTTTTCAAGATGGGGTGAAAGCGCATCTGGAAGCCGGAGGTGACGCGCGAAAAGGCCATCGGCGAGGGCAGGAACATGCGCTTCTTGCTGCGTCCATCCAGACCGAAGTAGCCGCCTTTCGCTTTGCCGCCGGCCGCCGGTTCCTCGAACCAGACCGCGTCGTGCACTTCGCCGGCATTGACGAATTCGGCCGCCAGCACGCGGCCTGAGGCCTGATTCCAGGTGATCGGCTCGCCGTCCGCCGTAAGCGCTTCGTAAAGCACCGTGAAGGTATCGCCGCGGCGCAGTTCGCGACGGAAATCGATGTCGGTGGAAAACAGTTCGGCCAGCTGCGCCGTCACCGGCTCCGGCAGCCGTGATTCATCGGCCGCGGCGAACAAGGAAGTCTGGATCGTGCCCGAGCCCAGCTTGGCTTCGCTGGCCAGCGGCACCTGCTCGCTGCGGGTCTTGAGTCCGAGCGCGTCTCGAGTGAGGGTCAGGCGGGTGAAGTGCGTGCTGAACTGCGCATCGGACTCTGCCGGCGAGCGAGCCACCAACTGCGAGAGCCGGCCTTCGTGGGTCAGCACTTGCACCATCTTGCCGGCACGGCCCTCGAGCAGGCGGCGTGCGATGGCGTCGGTGCGCAAGAAGGCGGCGGCCTGCGGATCGTCCACGCCCAGGCGACGCAGCAGGCTGTCGGCGGTGTCGCTATTGCGTGTGAGGTCGTTGCGGTAGAGCTCGAGCGCATGCGTTTCGAGCGCTTGCAACTGCGCGTCGAGTGCCGCGGGCAGGATGCTTTGCGTGACGATGCTGCGCGGCAGGTCGGCGGCGTCCGGTGCCAGCGGGACCACGCCGAAGGCCGTAACGCCCGTGCCCAGCAAGAGGGCGACGACAACGGCGGTAAGACGGCGGGGATGGCGTTGCAACAGGGAGTCGGTGCGCCGGATGAAGCGCTGAACGGATGATGAGGTGTTCAAAGCCGGCAATCCCGAAATGCACCGCAGCGAACGCCGTTCGGCGCAGCAGGGCGGTATGTGAATGTGTGAGCTGTAACGGCGGGGAACAGGGCCTCCCCTAGAATCTTCGTCACGGCGCTGACACGCGATTGTAGTGGCGGCTTACTGCAGGACCGCTGCGGAAACCTCAAAACCGCCTCTATGACCCTCCCCGCTGCTCGGGTTCCTGCCTCACGCGGCATGGCGCCGCCCCCCTCCGACGCACGTTTTCCCGTCACGGAAGGGGTGCTTGCTGCCATGGCGATCAGTCTCAGAGGCTGCGACGAGTTGCTGCCTCAGGAGGACTGGCGACACAAGCTCGCTCGTTCCGAAGCAACGGGCGAGCCTTTGCGAATCAAGCTGGGTTTCGACCCGACGGCTCCGGACATTCACCTCGGCCACACCGTCGTTCTGAACAAGCTGCGCCAACTCCAGGATCTCGGCCACCAGGTCGTTTTCCTGATCGGCGATTTCACCTCGATGATCGGCGACCCGTCCGGGCGAAACGCCACCCGCCCCCCCCTGACTCGGGAGCAGATCGAGGCCAATGCGCAGACCTACTATCGGCAGGCCAGCCTCGTCCTTGAGCCTTCGAAAACCGAGATCCGCTACAACTCCGAGTGGAGCGATCCGCTCGGTGCCCGCGGCCTGATCCAGCTCGCCTCTCGCTACACCGTGGCCAGGATGATGGAGCGCAACGACTTCCACGATCGCTTCAAGGCCGGCTCGCCGATCAGCGTGCACGAGTTCCTCTATCCGCTCATGCAAGGCTACGATTCCGTGGCTTTGAGAAGCGACCTCGAGCTCGGCGGCACCGACCAGAAGTTCAATCTTCTCGTCGGCCGCCACCTGCAGGCCGAATACGGCCAGGAGCCGCAGTGCATCCTGACCATGCCGCTGCTGGAAGGCCTCGACGGCGTTGAAAAGATGTCGAAGAGCAAGAACAACTACATCGGCATCGCCGAGCCGGCCAACAGCATGTTCGCCAAGCTGCTGTCGATCAACGATGAACTGATGTGGAAGTACTTCGCCTTGCTCAGTTTCACGAGCGAGGCCGACATCGCCGGGCTGAAGGCCGAGATCGGCGGCGGCCGCAACCCGAAGGACGCCAAGGTGATGCTCGCCAGAGAGGTGACAGCACGCTTTCACGGCACTGCAGCGGCGGACGCGGCCGAACAGGATTTTCAGAACCGCGCGCGCGGCGGTGTGCCGGATCAGCTTGACGAGCGCCGGCTCTCGGGCGCTCCGCTGGCAATCGGCACTTTGCTCAAGCAGGCCGGGCTGGCGCCCTCGACCAGCGAGGCGCTGCGACTGGTGGAGCAGGGAGGCGTGCGCATCGACGGTAGCGCAGTGAGCGACAAGGCCCTGAAGCTGACGGCCGGCACGTATGTCGTGCAGGTCGGCAAGCGCAAGTTCGCGCGGGTGCTGCTCTCGTGAAGCCGCCGAGGCCTCGCCCGCGCCGCGGGACGCGGCAGCCGTTGCGCAGTAAGGCACCCGCGAGCCGGAACCTGGTGAAGCAGCCGTCTCGGGTCGCTCGCCGGCCGGCATCGATCGCCGCGTTGTCCCTTCGCGCCGGCTGAGTCACCACAGCGCAAAGCCGGCGATGCAAGTGCACAGCCTTCTGCGCTGGGCGATCGCGGTGGCGCTGGCCACCATCGCGCTGAAGTTCGGGGCGTGGTGGATCACCGGCTCGGTCGGCTTGCTGTCGGACGCGATGGAGTCCTTCGTCAACCTCGCCTCGGCCGGCTTCGCACTGGCCATGGTGACGATCGCGCAGCGTCCCGCCGACGCCGACCATCCCTCAGGCCACAGCAAGGCGGAGTACTTCTCCAGCGGGTTCGAGGGCCTGCTCATCGTCGGCGCGGCGGTCGCTATCGTGTGGGCCGCCACCTTGCGCTGGATGGCGCCCCAGCCTTTGCAGGCGCTCGGGCTGGGCCTGGCGCTTTCGCTCGTCAGCGCGGCGCTCAACGGCTTGCTGGCCTGGCGCATGCTCGTCGGCGCGCGCGAGCACCGCTCCATCGTGCTGGAGGCCGATGCTCGCCACCTGTTCACCGACGTCTGGACGACCTGCGGCGTGGTGGCCGGCCTGCTCGGTGTCATGGCCACCGGCTGGCTCTGGCTGGATCCGCTGCTGGCGATCGCGGTCGCCCTGAACATCCTGCGCGAAGGCGGGCACCTGGTGCGCCGTTCGGTCGAAGGGTTGATGGACAGTGCGGTCGAGCCCGATGTGCGGGCTCGCATCGATCGCACCCTGGCGCGGTTCGCGGATCCGCCGATCCGCTTTGACCATCTGGTGACGCGGCGCGCGGGCCAGCGCCGCTTCGTCGATCTGCACATGCACATGCCCACCGGCTGGTCGCTGGGCCGCGCCGCGACCTTGCGCGGCGCGGTCGAACAGGCGCTGCTCAGCGAAGTGCCGGGGCTGCGGGTGTCGATCCAGATGCTGCCGCTCGACGTCGAGGCGCAGCAGGCCGAGGAATTCACGGAACCGGCGCCGTGATTGCCCTGCTGCAGCGAGTGCGCGAGGCGAAAGTCGAGGTCGATGGCGGGGTGGTCGGCGCGATCGGTCCTGGGCTGCTCGTGCTGGTCTGCGCCGAGATCGGCGATGGCGACGCGCAAGCCGAGCGGCTGGTCGACAAGTGCCTGAAGCTGCGCATCTTCGCCGACGACGCCGGCAAGATGAACCGCAGCGTGCAGCAACTGCGCGGTCCGGGCGGCGAGCCGACCGGCGGGCTGCTCATCGTTTCGCAGTTCACGCTGGCCGCCGACACACGCGCGGGCAACCGGCCGAGTTTCACGCGCGCTGCGCCGGCAGCGCTGGGCCGCCGGCTCTACGATCACGTGGTGGCGTGCGCGCGGGAACGCCATCCGCTCGTCGAAGCCGGCGTGTTCGGCGCCGACATGCAGGTGCACCTCGTGAACGACGGTCCGGTCACCGTCCCGCTCGTGATCGCCAACGAAGAGGTCAGGCCATGACGACGACAAACCCGGTGCTGGTGGAAGTGATGCGCGGCGGCGCGGTCGAGTCGATCCACCGCGGCGCACTGGCGGTGCTCGATGCGGACGGCACCATTGCCTGCTCGCTCGGGGACACCACGCGGCCGATCTTTCCGCGCTCCGCTGTCAAGTCGCTGCAGGCGCTGGTGCTGGTGGAAAGCGGCGCGGCCGATCGCTTGCGGCTCGGCGACGAGGCGCTGGCGCTGGCCTGCGCCTCGCACAACGGCGAGCCGGATCACACGCGGGTTGCGGCCGACATGCTCGCCAGCGTGGGGCAGGGTGCCGACGTGCTCGAATCCGGCGTTCACTGGCCGGCTCTCGACAGCGCGCAGCGGGATCTGGCTGCGCGCGGGGAGAGGCCGAATGCGCTGCACAACAACTGCTCCGGCAAGCATGCCGGCTTTGTCTGCCTGGCCTGCGTGATGGCCTCGGAGGCCGGGCACGAGCCGCGCAGCTGGCTCGGCGGCTATGTCTCGCCGGAGCATTCGCTGATGCGGGAGGTCACCGCTGCACTGGCGGGCATCACCGGCGCCGACCTCGATCGCGCCCCCCGCGGGACCGACGGCTGCTCGATCCCCACCTACGGCATCGCATTGCGTGCGCTCGCGCTCGGCTTCGCGCGCCTGGGCACCGGCATCGGGCTGGCGCCTGAGCGGGCGTGGGCGGCGCAAAGACTGCGAACGGCGGTCGCGGCGCACCCCTTCATGGTCGCCGGCACCGGACGCTTCGATACGCTGGTCATGCAGCGGCTGGGCGCGCGCGCCTTCGTCAAGGTGGGGGCCGAGGGCGTGTATTGCGCCGCGCTTCCGGAGCGCGGCCTGGGCGTGGCGCTGAAGATCGACGACGGCAGCACCGCCCGCGCCGCCGAGGTGGTGATGGCCGCTACCATCGAGGTGCTGGTTGCGCTGAGTGACGACGAACGGACGTTCATGCGCGCATTCAGCGAAACTGCGATGCTCAACTGGAACGGCCTCGAGGTCGGCGGCTTGCGCGCCAGCGCTGCCTTGCGCAGCGCGCTGGTAGCCGGTGCGCCGCCGTGAGCGGCCCGCGCAGCCGTACGAGTCGTCCCTGCTCGATTCCCTTGCGTAAGGTGCGTGCGGGTAGCGCCTCACAAGAGCCCCGGACATAAAAAGAGCCACTCGAAGAGTGGCTCGAAGGAACGAGGAGCGATGAAAACTTTGCGGCAGTCGAAGCCTGCGCGGCTTGTCAGCCGGTCCCGCTGGCGGTCAGCCCGGCGGGATCGGCCGGCAGGCGGTATCAGTCAGCGTACTGGCCAGCGGCCTTGATGACCGGGACCCACTTGGCGGTCTCGGACTCGACCCACTTCCGGTGCTCGGCCGGGCTGGTGCGCTCATCGGTCACGATGACGGCGCCGAGCGCCTCTTCTCGCTTGATGAACTCCGGATCCTTGAGCGCGGCCTTCAACGCAGTGTTGAGCTTGTCGAGCACCGGCTTGGGCGTTCCCTGGGGCGCGTACAGACCGTGCCAGATGCTGACGTTGAAGCCCTTCATGCCCGACTCGTCGAGCGTGGGCAGCTTGGCCAGTTCCGGGGTGGTCAGGCGCTGGGCCGTGGTCACTGCGAAGGCCTTGACCTTGCCGCCGGCGATCTGCGGCGTGGTGTTGGTGCTCTGGTCGCACATGATGTCGACCTGACCGCCGATGAGGTCGGTCATCGCGGGGGCGGTGCCCTTGTAGGGCACAGTCTGCATTTCGACCCCGAGCGTCTTCTGGAACATCAGGCCGCACAAGTGCGATGCCGCGCCGAGGCCGGCGTTGGCGAGGTTGATCTTGCCCTCGTTGGCCTTGAGCCACTTGGTCAGTTCAGCGTAGTTGTCGGCGGGCAAGGTCGGCCTGCTGATCAAGGTCATCGGCACTTCGTTGATGAGGCCGACGTGCTCGAAATCGGCGACCTTGTACTGAATGTTGCGGTACAGCCCGGGAGCGGTCGCCATGCCGATGTGATGCAGCAGCAGCGTGTAGCCGTCCGGGGTGGCCTTGGCGGTCCGGGTGGCGCCGAGCGTGCCGCCGGCACCGCCGACGTTTTCGATGACGATGGTGGCGCCGCCCAGGGGCTTGCGCATGGCCTCGGCGAAATCGCGCGCGACTTTGTCGGTCGGGCCGCCGGCCGAGAACGGCACGATGAGGGTGATCGGCTTTTCGGGGTACTCGGCAAGTGCGCCGGTGGCGGCAAGGGCCAGGGCAGAGGCGATCAGCAAGCGGTTCATGGAGGGTGCTCCTTCAGCAAGTCGTTGAGTGACGAGACCATGCTAAGACCCTCACTCGGGGGAACCATGCCGGAAACTACGTAAGCAACGGCCCGGGGAGGGCGCACTCAAGCGGATGCCTGCGAGGGCTCCGGCAGATGCTCCGCGAGCACGCGTGCAACGTGCAGCGCACTGCGCTGTGAGCCGTCTTGTATCTGGTGGCGGCAGCTGGTCCCGTCGGCGACGATCAGCGCGTCGGGCGCGGCGCGTACCGCGGGCAGCAGAGACAGTTCTGCCATCTGCATCGACACCGCAAGGTGCTCGGCTTCGTAGCCGAAGCTGCCGGCCATGCCGCAACAGGAGCTTTCGATCAGCTGCGGCTCGGCGCCCGGAATCAGCCGCAGCACTTCGAGCACCGGCGGCATGGCGTCGAACGCCTTCTGGTGGCAGTGGCCATGCACGAGCATGGCCTGCGTGGCGGGCCGCAGGCTCAGCTCGAAGCGGCCGGCGCGCACCTCCCGCGCAATGAACTCCTCAAGCAGCAGCGCCTGGCCGGCCACCACGACGGCGGCTTCGCCCAGGCCCATGACCAGGAACTCGTCGCGCAGGGTGAGCAGGCACGAGGGCTCCAGGCCGACGATGGCGATGCCGCGCTGCGCGAAGGGCAGCAGGGCATCGAGCAGTTCGCGAGCCTTTGCCCTGGCCTCCTCGACCATGCCGGCCGCCAGATAAGTGCGGCCGCAGCAGTGATGGCCGCCCGACTTGTGCGTCACGTACACCGCATAGCCGGCGGCACGCAGCACCTGCAGAGCCGCCAGCGCGTTCTCGGTCTCGAAGCTGCCGTTGAAGGTGTCGACGAACAGCACCACCGCCTTCTCGGCGGCGAGCGCTTCGTCGCGGGTGGCGATCGGCAGCGAAGGCGCGCGCCGCCAGAAGCTGTCGCGGCGGAATTGCGGCAGGCGGCGCTTGGCCGCAAGGCCGAGCCAGCGTTCGCTCAAGTGCGCGGCGCCGGGCAGGCGGTCGCGCAGGTTGGCGAGCCAGGGCACGCGGTCGGCCCAGTGCGCGAGCTCGGGCAGGGCGGCGACGAGCCGGTCTTTCAGGCGCGAGCCATGCCGTGCGCGGTATTGCGCGGCGAACTCGAGCTTCATCTTCGCCATGTCGACGCCGGTCGGGCAGTCGCGCTTGCAGCCCTTGCAGCCCACGCAAAGATCGAGGGCTTGTTTCACCGCTTCGCTGGTGAAACTGCCCTCGACCTCGGGTCGAGGGGCGACAGGGCTGCTCCCTCCCCCGGCGCCTCCCTCCAAGAGGGAGGGGAGCTGGCCGGCGCGCTTCGCATCGGGACCGGTCCCGTGCGAGGCAGGCGGGAGCAGTTGCCCGGAGAGCGCCAGGCGCAGCGTATTCGCGCGGCCGCGGGTGCTGTGCACTTCGTCGCGCGTGACGCGAAAGCTGGGGCACATGGTGCCGGCGTCGAACTTGCGGCAATGGCCGTTGTTGTTGCACATCTCGACGGCCTTGGCGAGGCCGCCGGTGTTGTCGCCGCCGGTGCCCGGCGCGGTGGTCTTTTCGGTGAGGGGATCGTTCTGCACGTTCCATGCCGACCAGTCGAACACCGGCTTCAGCGGGATGGTCCTGTAGCCGGGCGGGTAGCGGAACAGGCTGGCGTCGTCCATCTTCGGCGGATCGACGATCTTGCCGGGGTTCATCAGATTGCCGGGATCGAGATGCTGCTTGATCGCGCGAAAGGCTTCGTCGATCCGAGGGCCGAACTGCCACTTGATCCACTCGCCGCGGCACAGGCCGTCGCCGTGCTCGCCGCTGTAGGCGCCCTTGTACCGGCGCACCAGCGCGGCGGCTTCCTCGGCGATGGCGCGCATCTTCTTCGCGCCGCCCTGGCGCATGTCGAGAATGGGCCGCACGTGCAGCGTGCCGACCGAGGCGTGCGCATACCAGGTGCCGCGCGAGCCGTGGCGGGCGAACACCTCGGTGAGCGCGTCGGTGTACTCGGCCAAATGCACGAGCGGCACGGCGCAGTCCTCGATGAAGCTGACCGGCTTGCCGTCGCCCTTGAGGCTCATCATGATGTTGAGGCCTGCCTTGCGCACTTCCCACAGCGCCTTTTGCGCTGCGTCGTCGCGCAGTTCGACCACGCTGCCCGGCAGGCCCAGGTCGCCCATCAACTCCCCCAGCTGCGCGAGCTTGGGCAGCAGCGCGGCCTTGTCCTCGCCGCTGAACTCGACCAGCAGGATCGCTTCGGGCGCGCCGATCAGCGCCGCCTCGATGGTCGGCCGAAAGGCCGGGTTCTCGCGCGAGAGCTCGATCATGGTGCGATCGACCAACTCCACGGCGGTCGGCTGCAGCCTGACGATGTGCTGCGCCGAATCCATCGCCGCATGAAAGCTCGGAAAGTTGACGACGCCCAGCAGCTTGGCCTTGGGCAGCGGACTGAGCTTGAGTTTGAGTGAGCGCGTGAAGGCCAGCGTGCCCTCGGCCCCGACCAGCAGGTGCGCCAGGTTGACGCTGCCGTCGCCGGTGTAAGGCCGTTCGCTTTGCGGCCGGAAGATGTCGAGGTTGTAGCCGCCCACGCGGCGCATTACCTTGGGCCACAGCGTGTCGATCTCGGCCGTGTGCTGCTCGGCCAGGCCGCGCACGAAGTCGGCGATCCGGCGCTCCGTGGGGCCGAGCGTGGCGAGCGGGCCGAACGAGACCTCGCTGCCGTCGGCCAGCCAGGCGTCGATGCCCAGCACGTTGTGCACCATGTTGCCGTAGGCGATGGAGCGCGAGCCGCAGGAGTTGTTGCCGGCCATGCCGCCGAGCGTGGCCTGGGCGCTGGTCGAGACATCGACCGGGAACCACAGGCCGTCGCGCTTGAGCTCGGCGTTGAGGTGGTCGAGCACGAGGCCGGGTTCGACCTGCGCTGTCATCGCCTCGCGATCGATGGCGATCAGGCGGCGCAGGTACTTGCTGGTGTCGATGACCAAAGCCGCGCCGGTCGTCTGGCCGCACTGCGACGTTCCGCCGCCGCGCGGCAGCAAGGGTGCGTTCAAGGAGCGGGCGATGTCGATCGCGATGGCGACGTCCTGCGGCGTCTTCGGCACGAACACGCCCACGGGGAGGGCCTGATAGATCGATGCGTCGGTCGCATAACGGCCGCGCGAGGCCGCATCGAACAACACTTCGCCCTGCGTCTCCAGTGCCAGGCGGCGGCCCAGCTCGGCGGCTTCTGCCGTGCCGGGGCTCATGCGCCTGACGGCGGAGGGCGCAGGAGCCGGCCCGCTCAGCGC
>NZ_JACDCU010000234.1 GCF_013817365.1 Methylibium sp.
CGATGCCTGATGTCGTCTACACCCTTCGAACCAAGCGCATCGAATAGTCGACCGCCCGCACGTCCTTGGTGAGGCGGCCGATGGAGATGCGGTCCACGCCGGTGGCAGCGATTTCGCGTACCTGATTCAGTCCGACGCCCCCTGAAACCTCGAGCAGCGCACGGCCTGCGGTGAGGGCCACCGCCTCGCGCATGCGCTCGAAGTCGAAGTTGTCTAGAAGCACGCTCGTCGCGCCGTGCTCCAGCGCCTCGCGCAACTGCGCGATGGTTTCCACCTCGATCTGAATATCGACGCCAGCCTTCAGCCCCTGCGCCGCGTGCAGTACCTGAGCTATGCCGCCGGCGGCAGCGATGTGGTTCTCCTTGATCAGGATGCCGTCGTACAGCGCCAGCCGCTGGTTCTGGCCGCCCCCGACCCTGACGGCGTACTTCTGCGCCAGCCGCAGGCCGGGCAAGGTCTTGCGGGTGTCGAGAATGACGCAGCCGTGAGCGCGGCCGTGGAGGTTCGGCGATGCGCCTTCGATCGCATCGACGTACTCGCGTGTGAGCGTGGCGGTGGCCGAGAGCAACTGCAGGAAATTGAGCGCCGGCCGCTCGGCGGCGAGCAGGGCGCGGGCATCGGCCTCGATCTCGCAGACGGGCGTGGTGGCAGCCATGCGAGTACCTTCGGCATACAGCCAATTCACTCGCGCATCGGCGTCGAGCGCTTGCAGGCAGCCATCGAACCAGTCCCGGCCGCAGAGCACTGCGTCTTCCCGCACGACCACGCGCGCTGCGCGGCGCTGGCCGGCGGGCGCGAGTCGGCCGGTCCAGTCGGCCACGCCAATGTCTTCGGTCAGCGCGTCGCGCACGTTTCGCTCGCGCGCCTCTTCCAGGGTCTCGTTGTGTTCGGGTGGCATGAAACCGTGCTTCGAAAGCGGGCCGCTCGGCAACGCTTGCATCACGCCGCCCCGATGTTGGGTACGAAGCCCTTGGCCGGCTTGGCGATGGCGGCCGGATGTGCCTTGACGAAATCGAGCATGCGGTCGATGCAGCCCAGCGCCTGGCTGCGCGTGGGCTCGGGCACGGTGATCTCGCCGCGCCGGTCGGTGTGCATGTGAGCCAGGCAATCGACCACGCCCTGCAGCGCGTTCATCGCCATCCACGGGCAGTGCGCGCAGCTCTTGCAGGTGGCGCTGTTGCCGGCGGTAGGCGCTTCGAGGAGCGTCTTGCCGGGTGCAAGCTGGCGCATGCGGTGCATGAGGCCGTTGTCGGTGGCGACGATGAAGGTCTGGCGGTCGCTTTCGACCACGGCATTGAGCATCTGCGAGGTCGAGCCCACCACGTCGGCCAGCTCGACCACGCGTTTGGGCGACTCGGGGTGCACCAGCACGAGCGCGTCGGGGTGCTCGCGCTTCATCAGCTCGAGCTCCAGGCCCTTGAACTCGTCGTGCACGATGCACTCGCCGTTCCACATGAGCATGTCGGCGCCGGTGTGGTCGGCGATGTAGCGGCCGAGGTGGCGGTCGGGTGCCCACAGGATCTTCTCGCCCTGGCGGTGCAGATGCTCGACGATGGCCACGGCGCAAGAACTGGTGACCATCCAGTCGGCGCGCGCCTTCACCGCCGCGCTGGTGTTGGCGTAGACCACCACCGTGCGGTCGGGGTGGGCGTCGCAGAAGGCGGCGAACTCGTCGGGCGGGCAGCCGAGGTCGAGCGAGCAGGTGGCTTCGAGGTCGGGCATCAGCACCGTCTTCTCGGGCGAGAGAATCTTGGCGCTCTCGCCCATGAAGCGCACGCCGGCCACCACGAGCGTCTGCGCCGAATGGTCGCGGCCGAAGCGGGCCATCTCCAGCGAATCGGAGACGCAGCCACCGGTCTCGAGCGCCAGGTCCTGCAGGTCGCCGTCGACGTAGTAGTGCGCCACCAGCACGGCGTTGCGCTCTTTCAGCAGCGCCTTGGCGCGGGCCATGAGTTCGTCGCGGCGAGCCGGCGTCAACGGCTCCGGCGCCTGGGCCCAGGCCTGTGCTGTGCAGCTTGCGCCGCTGGCGTCCTGGCGGGTGAAGTCGTAGAGGATCTGTTCGCTCATTCGAGAGGCTCCTGATGCGCCCGATTGTCCCTCCGGCATGGATGCGCCTGTGCAGGCCGGCTTCAAGCCGACGCGAAGAAGCGGCTCGGCGGCATGCCCACCGATCGCCGCACCATCGCGCTGAAGGCGCTGGGGCTGGCGTAGCCCAGCTCGGCGGCGATCTCGCTCATCGGCCGCTTGCGCGCGGCCAGGGTGAGCGCCCGCGCCAAGAGCACCTGCTGGCGCCACTGGCCGAAGCTGGTGCCCAGTTCGTCGCGGAACAGGCGGGCCACGGTGCGCTCGCTGGCGCCGATGCGGCGCACCCAGGCGCCGAGCGTGTCGTGGCGAGTCGGGTCGTCGAGCACGGCCTCGCACAGGGCGCGCAGGCGCTTGTCTTCGGGCAGCGCCACGCCCAAGCGAACGGGCGCGGCGCGGCGCAGTTCGTCGGCGAGGAGCGGGGCGATGAGCTTTTCGCGGTCCAGATCGGCGGGCGAGGGCGGCGAGTCGCTGTCGGGCGTGCTGGGCAGTGCCAGCATGAGCGCGCGCAGCAGCTCGGATACTTCGAGCACACGGCAGTGCTGCCAGTCGTTCGGGCCGGCTGCGGCAGTGCGGGAGCCTGCACCCTTGCCGGGCCCGGTGGTGGTGCTCAGATCGATGCCCTTGCTCATGCCGTCCCCACAGCGCGCGGTGGCCGGCGCCGCCCGCTCGTGCAGATAGAGCGTGCGCAACTCCGCCGTTTCCACCACCGTGACGGCGTGCTCCACGCCGGGCGGCACCCACACCGCGCGCGAGGGCGGTACGAGATAGGTGCCGCGCTCGGCGGTCAGCCGCAGCACGCCGGTGGCCGACCAGGCGAGTTGCGCCCAGGGGTGGCTGTGCGGCTCGACGCGCGTGTCGGCCTCGAGCGTGCTGTGCTTGGCCCGCAGGGGCCGCTCGCGCGTGGGCTCGAAGAAGTGCGCGGTAATGGACTGCACGGTCAATCGGAGGGCGGCGAGGCGCTTTGGCATGATCGCGACAGAAATTGTCCCGCTATCGTAAGCGCGCCGCCGCACCCTCGCTCATCATCGGGTCACCATGTCCACACCTTCGGCCCGTTCCGGCACGGCAGACGCCGCGAGCACCGCCAACCCCGTGCCGCTGCGCGACGATGCACGCACCATCGGTCTCGTGGCCCTGGCACATGGCATCTCGCATTTCTTTCACCTGCTGTTGCCGCCGCTGTTTCCGGTGTTCATCCGCGAGTTCGGACTGAGTTATTCCGAACTGGGCCTGCTGGTCACCGCCTTCTTCGTGGTCTCCGGCGTCGGACAGGCCGGCTCCGGCTTCCTGGTCGATCGCATCGGCGCACGGCCGGTGCTGTTCGTGGCGCTGGCCTGCTTCGTGGCCGCCGCGCTGGCAGCAGCCGGGGCGCAAGGCTATGGCGGCCTGATGCTTGCCGCCGGGTTGGCCGGGCTGGGCAACTCCGCGTTCCACCCGGTCGACTTCACCATTCTCAACAAGCGCGTGTCGCAGCCGCGCCTCGGACATGCCTTTTCGGTGCACGGCATTGCCGGCAATCTGGGGTGGGCGGCGGCGCCGGTGTTTCTGGCCGGCGCAATGGCCCTCACCGGTTCGTGGCGCATCGCGTACGTAGGGGCGGCCGGCCTGGCACTGCTGGTCACCCTCGTGCTGGCAATCAACCGCCGTGCGATCGACGATCGGCTCGGTGCCTGGTCGCACGAGAAGCAGCCTGCCGGCGCACTTGGCGCTGTGCCCGAGCACCCGATGGCTTTTCTGCGGCTGCCTTCGGTATGGATCTGTTTCGCGTTCTTCTTTTGGAGCACGGCGGCCTTGAGCGCGATCCAGGCCTTTGCCGGCCCGGCGCTGCAGCAAATCTACGGCTTGCCGCTTTCGGTAACCGCTTTCGTCGTGACGGCCTACATGTTGTGCGGCGCGGCGGGCATGGTGGCGGGCGGTTTCCTGGTCTCGGGCAGTCTGCGGCTGGAGCGCACGATTGCGCTGGCGATGAGTGCGGCTGCCGTGCTGCTGGTGCTGGCGGGCAGCGGCCTGCTTTCAGGCCTGGCTGCTGCGGCGCTGGTGGCGCTGGCCGGCGCGGGCGTGGGCCTCGCCGGGCCCTCGCGCGACATGCTGGTCAAGCAGGCGTCGCCGCCGGGAGCGACCGGGCGGGTCTATGGCACCGTCTATTCGGGCCTGGACATCGGCTTTGCACTGGCCGCGCCGGTGTTCGGCGCACTGATGGACCGCGGCCACCCCGACGGCGTGTTCTACGGCTCGGCGCTCGCGCTCGGCCTGGGCATCGTTACGGCGGGGTTGATCGGCCTGAACGTGTCGCGCCCGCGCGTGTCGGCTGTCGCCGCGGGCTGACGCGTTCGGGCGGCGCCGTCGAGCTGACTCCGAAGCAAAGTAGCTGCATTTCGGCGCTCCACTTCGAGCGCTCTGTCTTCAAGGGCCCGCTCGCGTCAGACTCGCCGGGGCCCGGCTAAAGTGCCGGCATGCCCTCTTCCTCTGCGACGCAAGCTCCCCGCCTCGCCGGCCACGCACTGGTCGAGGCCTTGGTCGCACAAGGCATCGACACCTGCTTCGGCGTGCCGGGCGAAAGCTTTCTGGCGGTGCTCGACGGCTTCCACGAACACCGCGAGCGCATCCGCTTCATCGCCTGCCGCCAGGAGGGCGGGGCGGCCTTCATGGCCGAGGCGCAAGGCAAGCTGAGCGGCCGGCCGGGCATCTGCTTCGTGACGCGCGGGCCGGGCGCCACCAACGCCAGCATCGGCCTGCACACCGCGTTTCAGGATTCCACGCCGATGGTCCTTTTCATTGGCCAGGTAGGCGCCGACGTGCGCGACCGCGAAGCCTTTCAGGAGCTCGACTACCGCGCGGTTTTCGGCCCCAACAGCGGCGGCATGGCCAAGTGGGTGGGCGAAGTTCAGAGCGCCGACCGTCTGCCCGAATACGTGGCGCGCGCCTTCCGCATCGCGATGCAGGGCCGGCCCGGGCCGGTGGTGCTGGCGCTGCCCGAAGACATGCTCACGACCGCCACCGCCGCGCCGGTGCTGCCGCGCATCGAGCCGGCCACGGCCTGGCCGGCGCCCGAAGCGCTGCGCGAGTTGCGCTATCTGCTGCTGGCCGCACGGCGCCCGCTGGTCATTGCGGGCGGCAGCGGCTGGGACGCGGCGGCCACGTCCGCGCTGCAGCGCTTCGCCGAAGCCTGGCAGTTGCCGGTGTCCTGCGCCTTCCGCTTCCAGGACCGCTTCGACAACACGCACCGGCTCTACGCGGGTGACGTCGGCATCGGCATCAACCCCAAGCTCGCCCAGCGCGTGCGCGATGCCGACCTGATCCTCGCGCTGGGGCCGCGCCTGGGCGAGATGACGACCGGCGGCTACACGCTGCTCGAAGCACCGCGACCGCGCCAGAAACTCGTTCACGTACATGCCGGCGCCGAGGAACTGGGCCGCGTGTACGAGGCCGACCTGCTGCTGCAGTCAGCCATGGCCAACGCCGCGCATGCGCTGGCGAGCTTGACCGCACCCGACACCTGCGCCTGGGCCGACTGGTCGCGCGCGGCGCACGCCGACTATCTGGCCAACCTGCAGCCGCCGGCCGATGCGGCGCTGAGCACGCCGCTCGATCTGGCCGAGGTGGTGAAGACCGTGCAGCGCCTCGCGCCGACTGACGCGATCGTGACCAACGGCGCCGGCAACTACAGCGGCTGGCTGCACCGTTACTGGCAACACCGCAGTCTGGGTGCCCAACTCGCGCCGACCTCGGGCGCCATGGGCTACGGCGTGCCGGCCGCCATCGCGGCGAGCCTGCTGAACCCCGGCCGCTGCGTCGTCGCCTTCGCCGGCGACGGCGACTTCCTCATGACGGGCCAAGAGCTCGCCACCGCGCGCGCCCATGGCGCCCGGCCCATCGTCATCGTGGTCGACAACGGCAGCTACGGCACGATCCGCATGCACCAGGAGCGCGACTTTCCCGGCCGCGTAAGCGGCAGCGACCTCGCCAACCCCGACTTCGCGATGCTGGCGCGTGCCTACGGCTGGGCGGCCGAGCGCATCGAGCACACCGCCGCGTTCGAGCCGGCCTTTGCCGCGGCATTGGCGAGTGCGCAGCCGAGCTTGCTGCATCTGGTGGTGAGCAGCGAAGTGATTACCACGCGCACGACATTGAGCGCCATTCGAGCCGCCGCGGTGCAACGCGCCACCGCGCCGTTGCCTTCCTCCACATCAACCGCCAGTGACAAGACCTGACATGGAACCCCGCCGCATGCTTTCGCTTCGCCTCTCACCGCTGCCCGTCCGTCGGCGCGCAGCCACCCGCGCCGCCCTGG
>NZ_JACDCU010000609.1 GCF_013817365.1 Methylibium sp.
GGCGTTGCAACTGCGAGCGGCGCCGGGGGCGGGGGCGGGGGCGCTTGCTTGCGCTGAGGCGCACGTCGGCTCGCCGGCTTGGAGGCCTTGGCAGGCTTGGTTGCACCGGGCGGTTCGGTCAAGCCGCCGCCCGCCTCGGCCGGTGCCGGCGCAAGCCAGAGCGCACACAGCCCTGCCGCCAAGCCCGTGCGAAACCGGAAAGCGCAAGACGCGAGGGCGCCGCACCTCAGCGGCCGGAGGAGCGCCGGCTTCAACTGCGCGGCCCGACGGACTGCGCGCGGCTGACGCGAGTGGTGCCGCCCGTGGAGACCAGCACGACTTGGTCGCCCGGCTGGAAGTTCTCGTTGCCCTGCGCCTGCACGATGGCGCGGCGCTCGCCGTTGCGCAACTGGACCATGATCTCGTAGGCCTGTTCGCGCGTGCCGAAGCGCTCGGCCGTGTTGCCGATGATTGCCCCGGCCACGGCGCCCAGCACGCCGACCGCGATCGCCTCGCGGCTGCCGCCCACCGAGCTGCCCGCCACGCCGCCGATCACCGCGCCCGACGCACCGCCGATGCCCGATTGCGAACCCTCGACCGTGACCGGCCGCACATTGATGACCACCGCGTCCTGCACCTGCGACAGGCGCTGCGCATCGCCGCGCTGGATCACGTCGGGGCTGGTGGTGGAGCAGGCGGCCAGGACCATCACCAAGCCTGAAATAAGCAGTTTTTTCATGGCTTTCCTCCTTGCGAAATGCGAGCGTACAACTGTCTGCGGAAGATAGGTTGACGCAAATGCGCCCGAAACGTTCAGCCGCTCACGCCGACGGTTGCAGGGCCAGCCCGGCGTGCTCGCGCAATGGATGAAACACCACCGCGGGGTGGCGCTCCTGCGTCAGGCGCAAGTCGTAGGGCGAGGTCATCAGATAGGCCAGGGTGTCGGCGGCGTCCCGCGCCAGCTTGCTGGCGGCCTCGTCGGTGAACTTGCGCATGGCCGCGTCGTCGTCACAGGTGACCCAGCGTGCACCGGTGAAACGGCTGGCGCCCAGCCGAACGTCGGCGCTGTACTCGGCCTTCAGGCGGTGCTGCACCACTTCGAACTGCAGCTGACCGATGGCGCCGAGCAACATCGCGCCGCCGGTCGCGGGCCGGAAAACCTGGATCGCGCCTTCCTCGCCCAGTTGGAGCAGGCCCTGCTGGAGTTGTTTGCTCTTCATCGGATTGGCCAGCTCCACGGTCTGGAACAACTCCGGCGCGAAGAACGGCAGGCCTGTGTAGCTGCCGAAAGCCAGGGGCGCGTCGCCGTCGGTCAGGGTGTCGCCTAGCTGAACGCCACCGTGCGTGGTGAAGCCGATGATGTCGCCGGCATAGGCTTCCTCGACCGACTCGCGACGCTGCGACAGGAACGTGACCACGCTGGTCGGGCGCAACTCCTTGGCGGTGCGCTGCACCCTGAGCTTCATGCCCTGCCCGTAGCGGCCGGAGTTCACGCGCACGAAGGCGATCCGGTCGCGGTGCGACGGGTCCATGTTGGCCTGCACCTTGAAGACCACGCCGGAAAAGCCGTCCGAGGCCGGGGGGATCTCGCGGTCGCTGCCGTCGGGCAGGCTCACGTGGCGCGCGGCCGGCGGCGGCGCCAGATCGACCAGCGCGTCGAGCACCTCCTGCACGCCGAAGTTGTTGACGCCCGAGCCGAAGAACACCGGCGTCTGGCGCGCGGCGACGAAAGCCGCCTCGTCGAAGCTCGGCGCGGCGCCCTGCAGCAGCTCGACGGTCTGTTCAGCCTGCTCGTAGTCGTGGCCGAAGCGCTTCAGCAAGGTCACACGCTCGGTCAGCGCAACGGTTTCGTCATCAGCGCCGCGCTTGTCGGCGCCCGCCTTGAACAGCCGCATGTGCCGGCGGCGCAGATCGACGATGCCGCCGAAGGCCTTGCCCTGCCCGACCGGCCAGGTCATCGGCACGCAGGGCATGCCGAGCTCCTGCTCGATCTCGTCGAGGAGCTCCAGCGGCTCCTTGCC
>NZ_JACDCU010000235.1 GCF_013817365.1 Methylibium sp.
TCGGCCGCTCATTGGTGATCGAACGCTTGGTGGTGCCGGATTTCCTCGCCGGTGGGCCGGCTCCCCGTGGCTTGCAGGAAATGATGGTCGATGGCGTGCTGGTGCACGGCAACCTCGACCCGTCAGCGCAGATCGAAGTGGTGCTGGCATCAAGCGGCCTGCCGGTGGTGTGGGTGAACCGCGTACTCGAGCACGATGCCGCCTATCCCGACGATCATGGCGGTGGGCGTCTGATGGTCGAACGGCTGGTGGCCGCCGGACACCGGCGCATCGCCTGGTTCGATGGGATGCTCGGTTTCCGTCCGGCAGTGGAGCGGCACTACAGCCGCATCCAACGGCATGCGGGTTACTTGGCCGCGATGTCCGCTGCCGAACTCGCGCCGCGGACGTTGTCGCCAGTCAAGGATCCTGGGCGGGACGGACAGTTCGAGTGGCTGCTGTCGCATCTGCGAAATCTGCCTGAACGAAAGCGCCCAACCGCAATCGCGTGTTATGGCAGCTACGAGGCGCTGACCGTGTTGCACGCGGTGGGGCGCTTGAATCTGAGCATCCCAGATGACCTGTCACTGATCCTGGCCCACCACGAAAGCTTGGTCGCCGGCATCCGCCTTGAGGTCGCGCAGGTGCCGTCCGAAGCGATGGGCCGCGCGGCGGCGGCACTCCTTGGCCGGCGTCTGGCCAACACTCGGCGAACGCAGAGCGTGATCGTTCCCTTCCGCGTCCTCTCCGGCTCCAGCGTGCAGTCGCCAACGACTTGATACCAATCCTCCATCATTCACAACGCTGCGATCCATGGGAACCCCGTGATGGATTGGGTTCGCTTGTGGTCGTGATGGAGTTCACGCAGTGCAATGCAGAGGGTGTACCTGACAGCAGTGAGTGAGGGGAAGCAGCGGTTGGTAAAGTGTTTCTCTCGGAGGTCATCCCACAGATTTTCGACTGGGTTGAGTTGTGGGCTGCGTCCGGCTGCACGCTGGCCGCCACCGCCGTCGCCATCACCACCTGCAACGTACTGCGCGCACTCTTTGCCCAGTACGGCGTCGGCATCTGCGAAACCCGCCACGGCAAACTCGCGATCGGGACATTCACCGGTGTTTAAGGACCCTGATGGGGTTCTGCCGGCGGTCGCGTGGCGATGATAGCGATGGGGTTCTTCGCATCTGCTTTGATGGGCCAGCGCGCCTCGACCCCGTCCGACCAGCGCACCGTCAGGACCTGGCGGCCCGCTTCGCGCAAGGCGAAGCCGACGCGGTCGGGGCCGCAGCAGCCGCTGGCGTTGGCGCTGCCGATCTGCTGCAGGCCGAGGAGGCGGCCGTCCTCGGCGCGCAGGCTGAGCACGGCGCCTATCACTCCGCGCGGGCCCTTCACCTCGACGCTCAGCATGCGGATCCCGGCGAGCGTGCTCTGCTGGGCGCTGGGGTTCTCGGGCGGGTCGCGCTGGGTCAGGCTGGCGTTGGGCATCAGCGTCACGCGACCGTCCGGGGCGCCCAACAGTAGTTCGGGGGCGCCATCGCCATCCACATCCCCCGCCGCCAGGCCCCGGGCGCCGGCGCGATGCGCCTGACCAGGGAAGGCGCCGGGCGTATAGCGGTCGCTGACCATGAAGCTGCCGTAGCCGCGGTTCATGTAGGGCATGTTGGCGCCGCCGCTGCGGCTGCCGACGTAGAGATCTATGGTGCCGTCGCAATCTATGTCAGCCGCCACCACTGGCAGCTGATGGTCGCCGGCGATCTGCAGTTCGTTACCGTACAGGCTCTGGTCGATGGCCTTGCCCTCTTCGCAGGACACCACGCAGAGGGCGTTATCGCGGGTGATCACCAGGGTCTGGCGGTCGGCCCTCCAGACGGGCGCAAAGCAGGCGGCACCGCCCGCAGGCCCACCGTCAGGCGAAGCAAAATCATAGCCCAGGGGCAGGACGGAGAAGCCCGCCGTCGCGCTGTTGAGCAACAGCCGACCGCCATCGGCGGAGAAGTAGAGGTCGCTGCGCCCATCGCCATCCCAGTCGCCGCAGGCCAGCCAGCCGCTGCCTCCAGCGCTGGCGTCGGGGCGCCGCAGCCCGGCGGCCTCGCTGCCATCTCTGAAGACACCTCCGCCCGGCCCTGGATTGAGCCAGAGCTCGACCCCACCGCGTTCACGGGCGATCGCCACGTCGGGCCAGCCATCGCCATTCGCGTCGATGAAGCAGGAGCAGATCACCCGCCCCGATCCCGGCGCGGCGGCGGGCAGTGCTGCGCTGCGCTGGTAGCGGCCATCGGCACCTCGCAGCCAGAGCGCGTCATCGAGCAGGAGGTCGTCGCGGCCATCGGCATCGGCATCCGCCGCCGCCACGCTGCGGCTGCGACAGCCGGCAAATCCGAGCCGCTCTTCGGCGGGCGCGAAGGTGCCATCCGCAGCCTGCAGCCAGGCGCGGTCGCCGACCTCGCTGCAGGCGTAGGCATCCAGGCGGCCATCGCCGTCGAGGTCACGCAGGGCCACGCCGCGCGCCGGACCGTCGAGGCGACCAAGCAGACGGTCGGCGCCGAAAGCGATGAAGGGCGTGGCGGGGAACCAGTCGCGACCGATGGCGCGCTCCTGCATCAACTCGCCCAGTCGGGCGGCGCTGCCGTTGAAAACCCCGAACAACTCGCGCTCGAGGTCCGTGCTCCAGGTCCAGCGGGCGGGATTGGCGGCATCCATCTCTGCCGCCTGCCAGCGACCACCGTCCCCGCCATCGAGGTAGAAGATCAGGTCGTTAGGCCGGCGGGACTTGCCCAGCAGCGCCACCATCGGCTTGCCCTGGCCCATCAGCATAAAGAAGACCCTTTCCAACTGCTCGCCGGCCAGGACCAGATGGACCGAGCGCGGAACGAAATCTCCTTTCACCACCTGCTCGACCGCCAACTCCGCCGTGTGCGTCTCTTTGTCGACGCTGGCGACGCGCAGCAGCAGCACCACCCGGTGGCGCTCGTAGAGGTCTTTTGGCTGCAGGGTGGGGTCCACCAGAGCCACCGTCTGCATCAGCAGCGGAGCGAACAGGACCTCCTGGGCCGGCGCTGCGCTGGTGGTGAGCAGCACGAACAGGAGCGGGATGAGCTGGCGCATGGATGGTTCCTGGCGGGGAGTACAGTCGGAAGGCGGGATCCACGAGCGTGGATCCCGCATCAGTAATCGCCTCCCGCGTTGGTGAAGGCGAAGGTGGGCTTGCCGTCCCACTTACGGACCAACTCGACCAGCGGGCCGGCGCAGTCCGGGCCCCAGGTGACGTGCTTCCACTGCTTCACCTGGGCGGGATCCGCCAGCACCAGACCGCCCTTGGCAAGGTGGTTGATGACCAAGCCGTCGATCTTCAGAGTGCCCACGAGGAGGAGGTCGATCAGCGGCGGCTCCTCCTTGAGCTTGGCGTAGTTCTCGGCGTGGCCGATGGTCTTCACGATCTCCTTCTCAATGATCGGTCGGCCGTTCCAGTCGATGATCAGGCGGGCCTTGGCCGGATCTGCGCTGTGCACCTCCAACGTGCCCTCGGGGGTGACGATGAAGCTGGCGTCATCGGAGCGCTCGGCTCGACCATCGAGCGCCTTTTCGTTATCCTTGCTCATGAAGCGGCGCTTACCCTTCCAGCTCACGCCCAGGAAGCAGTCGCGGACCAGCGGCCGATCCACCGTGCCGGCGAGGAAGCGACCTTTTATCGTGAGATCGACGTTGCCGTGCTGGTTGCCCAACTTGCTGAAGGCGGCGCCGGAGTGCAGCTCAAGGGTGGCGCCCGGCGAGACGCCGAGAGTGCCCCGGGCAGCGGCGATCAGGGCGCTGTCGTCCGAGATGATGACCGTGCCGGACTTGAAGTGGAAGCTGTCGGCGCAGCCCATGCGGCCGATGACCTCAAGCGAGGCGTTGGGGGCCTTGACGAAATAGACGTGGTCGCTGGAGGCCTCGGGGTCGTTCATACCGTAGCGGAACAGCGTGCCCGGAATGAGGGAGCTGACCTGCAGGGGATGGGCGAGCTGGTTGCGTTCGCCTTCGGGGTAGATGTATAGCGGCGGGCCGCCGGCAACGGGCTGCTGATGGGGCTGTTGAGGAACGGGGTTGTCGTTGCGGAAGAAGGAGTCTTTGTCGCCGCTGTAGTGGTACTGCTGGTTCAACTCACCGCCCTTCTTCACCCAGGTGTTGCCGGTGCTGCTGTGCAACCAGACCACGGTGACGCCTGCTCCCACCGTGAGATGGCGGATGGAGGGCACGGGGTTCTTCTTCGCCTCCTGGACGATGTAATATCGCCCTTTTGATCCTCCAGGCGGCATGGCAGGAAGGACCAGGGCGCAGTCGCCGTCGATTGGCTTGGTGGCGGGTTTACCATCTTCCAGCCAGAATGAGGGTGTCTCGAAGGGCTTGTCATCCTTGAGAGCCGACACCCCAGGCTTGGCCCAGGTCAGCACCCGGGTCGCTGGCCAGACCTGTCGCATATGGGGCCGCTTGCCAACATCAGCCGGCCACAGGGAGCGGTCCTCATAGTGGGGCTCGTTGGCCGTAGCTGGTTCGGCCGCACCCAGGGGCAGGGCGAGGACGAGCAGCAGGGGGAGGAGGAGGGTGCGCATAGGATCTCCGAGTTCTGGGCTACGTATCTCTGCAGAAGAAACACCGGGGCGTTCCCGATGTGACCTACATTTCGGCTCCGCAACGGTTGCTGAGGAGCACGATGTCCGAGTTACAACGCCCTGAAAAGAGCGTTGTGACTTCGGAGTCACAACGAAGACGCCTCGTACCTTTATCAGGCCGGCCGACCAATGCCGGAAGTCACCTTCGACAGGCGACCGTGATGGACACCGTTGCTGGGGATGTTGCCGGTGGTCGCTCGTCAGGCGCCGGTGATGGACCACCAGGACCGGCGTCAACGGCGACAGGTTTTGTTAGTCAGTCGATGTGACTGCGTAGGAGCGCCAACGTGCCAGCGAAGAAACCGTTCATCACCCAATACGATCTCGCGACGCGCCTGGGCGTCGGGCAGAAGACCGTCTCGCGTGCGTTGGCGGGCGAGCCGCGCGTCGCGCCCGAGTTGCGAGCACGCATCGTCGCGGCGGCTAAGAAGTTTGGCTACCGTCCCAACCAAAGCGCGCGCAGCGTCAAGAGCCGTCGCTTCGACCGTGTGCTGTTCCTGCAACTGGTCGAAGCCGCCGATCAGCGTATCGATTCCGGCATCATCGACGGCATCTCCGACGGCTTGGCGGAAATCGGCCGCTCATTGGTGATCGAACGCTTGGTGGTGCCGGATTTCCTCGCCGGTGGGCCGGCTCCCCGTGGCTTGCAGGAAATGATGGTCGATGGCGTGCTGGTGCACGGCAACCTCGACCCGTCAGCGCAGATCGAAGTGGTGCTGGCATCAAGCGGCCTGCCGGTGGTGTGGGTGAACCGCGTACTCGAGCACGATGCCGCCTATCCCGACGATCATGGCGGTGGGCGTCTGATGGTCGAACGGCTGGTGGCCGCCGGACACCGGCGCATCGCCTGGTTCGATGGGATGCTCGGTTTCCGTCCGGCAGTGGAGCTGCACTACAGCCGCATCCAACGGCATGCGGGTTACCTCGCCGCGATGTCCGCCGTCGGGCTCGCGCCGCGGACGCTGTCGCCGGCGCAGGATCCTGGGCGGGATGGACAGTTCGAGTGGCTGCTGTCGCACCTGCAAGTTCTGCCGGAACGACAGCGTCCAACCGCAATCGCGTGCTATGGCAGCTACGAGGCGCTGACCGTGCTGCATGCGGCCGGACGCCTGGGTCTGCGCATCCCGGAAGACCTGTCACTGATCCTGGCTCACCACGAAACCCTGGTCGTCGGAATCCGCCTCGATGTCGCGCTGGTACCGTCCGAAGCGATGGGCCGCGCCGCCGCCGCGCTCCTCGGTTGGCGTCTGGCCAACACCCGACGAACGCCGGCCGTCATTGTTCCTTTCAACCTGTATTCCGGATTCAGTGTGCGATTATTGACACCCTGAGCCCTGAAATGATCAATTGACTCTGGTCTCGACTTTATTCCTTTTTTCCCTCTTTTTCGTTTCGGCATGAGGGTCTGTCGCGGGGGCTGGTCTGATACCAATCCGTGATCAAAAGACTACGAATGCGGGAAGGCGATTTAACCGCCGAGTCGGTTGTATTTATCTCGATCAATTCTTTGTAGATGTCGCGCAAGAGTTGTTGATGGGAGGCGAGAGCCGGTGCTTGACCGCCTGCTTGCTGCTGCGGCGATACCGGATGAGAGAGCAAGAGAGCTACAACTAGCGAGACGATTGCGGCGCTTGCGCGTCGTTTAAATTGAATCATATCTTCTCCTGTTGGATTTAAGTATTGCCCTAGCGGCGCAACGCGAACATATAATACGTGACATTGTGCATTATACGTC
>NZ_JACDCU010000236.1 GCF_013817365.1 Methylibium sp.
GTTCAGGCCGATGCTGGGGCCACCGGCATCGAAGGCGCCGCGGTTGCCGGCTTCCATGATGCCGGGACCGCCGCCGGTGACCACGGCGATCGGCTGGTCGAGCCGCTTGGATGCGGTGGTCACCATGCCGGCGAAGCGCCGTGCCTCTTCGTAGTGCTGCGACATCACCAGCTGCATCTCGGCACGGCGCAGGCCTGCGGTGTCGCCATCGGCTCGCGCTGCTGCGACTCTCTGCTGCGCCAGCTCGCGCGCCGGAATGCGCGCGCTGCCGAAGATCACGACGGTCGCCTCGACGCCGTGCTCGCGCTGCACCAGCTCGGGCTTGAGGAGCTCGAGCTGCATGCGCACCGGCCGCAGCTCCTCGCGCAGCAGGAACTCGCTGTCGTCGAAGGCCAGCCGGTAGGCGCTCCCGGGCCCGGCATAGCGCGAATCCAGGGGGACTGCGGCGACGTCTTCTTCCGCGGAAGGAAAGTTGCGCGCGAGCAGGTCGTTGTGAATGTCGTCGTTCATGCAACAAGCTTACCGTGGCGACGCGGCGCGATGCCGCTCATCGGCGAGGCAGGCGCGCGCCGCAGTCGCATGAGCTGGGAGCTTCGTCGATGCGCCGCCGCAGTGCGGCCTCGAGCCTCAGCGGGGCGGTGAACACACCGGGCAGCCCTCGCGCCGGGCCAGGCGGATCTCGGTCCATTCCATCGCGCGGCCGTCGAGCATCTGCAGCCGTCCAGCCAGCGAAGGCGTGATGCCGATCAACAGCTTGAGCGCTTCGGCCGCCTGCATGCTTCCGACGATGCCCACCAGCGGCGCGAACACGCCCATCGTGGAGCAGGCCACCTCCTCGAAAGCCGCGTCTTCGGGGAACAGGCAGGCGTAGCAGGGGCTCGCTTCGTCGCGCGAGTCGTAGACGGAGATCTGGCCGTCGAAGCGGATCGCCGCGCCGGCCACCAGCGGCTTTCTGTGCGCGACGCAGGCGCGGTTGACCGCGTGTCGGGTGGCGAAGTTGTCGCTGCAGTCGAGCACGACATCGGCCTGGCGCACCAGCGCATCGAGCCGCTGCGCATCGGCACGCTCGATCAGCGGGTGCACGCGCACGCCGGGGTTGATGGCGGCGATGCTTCGAGCCGCGGACTCGGCCTTCGGCGTGCCGACGCGCGCCATGTCGTGCGCAATCTGCCGCTGCAGGTTGGTGAGGTCCACGCTGTCGTGATCGACCACGGTGATGGTGCCCACGCCTGCCGTGCCGAGGTAGAGCAGGGCAGGCGAGCCCAGGCCGCCGGCGCCGATGACCAGCGCATGCGCATCCTGCAACCGCTGCTGGCCTTCGATGCCGATCTCGTCGAGCAGGATGTGGCGGCTGTAGCGCAGCAGCTGGTCGTCGTTCATGCTTTGAGGATAGCGGCTGTGCTCGGCTCGGCATCACCGTCGCGGCAGCCGTGGCGCAGCAAGGCGCGGTCACGCGCTCGGCACGCGTCACGTTCGGGTTTTGCCGCGGCCAGCAAAAAGCCCGCCGAAGCGGGCTCTGTTTCAACCGGCGCCTGCGGCCTCAGTTGACCGTGGTGTCCTCGACCTTGCGCTCGATCGCGGTGCGCGAAACCATCACCGTCTTGCCCTTGAGGCGGTTGAGCGCCTGCTGCAGCGGGAAGTCCTCGGCGCTGCCGAACTCGGGCAGGGGCTTGGGCGCCTTGTCCTTGTCGGCCGCGTTATTGGCTTCCTCGAGCTTCTTGAGCGCTTGTTCGCGGGCCTTCTCGCGTGCCGGGTCCTTGACCTCTTCGCCCTGGCCGCTGGAGATGTGCTTTTCCAGGTCGGCCTCGCGGGTGCGCAGCGCGGCAAAGATGTTGCCCTCGGCCGTCTCGTCGAGCCAGATGTCTGGGACGATGCCGGTGGCCTGGATCGAGCGGCCGTTGGGCGTGTAGTAGCGGGCGGTGGTGATCTTGAGCGCCGTGTCGGTCGAGAGCTGGCGCACCGTCTGCACCGAGCCCTTGCCGAAGGTCTGGCTGCCCATGATGGTGGCGCGCCTGTGGTCTTGCAGCGCGCCGGCCACGATCTCGCTGGCCGAGGCAGAGCCTTCGTTGACCAGCACCACCAGCGGCACGCTCTTGATGCCCTCCGGCAATCGGCGCAGCGGGTCGCTGCCGCGACGCGCGTAGAACTCGGGGCTGGCCTTGAACACCGCCTTCGATTCGGCGATCTGGCCGTTGGTGGAGACCACGGTCACGTCGTCGGGCAGGAACGCTGCCGAGATGGCCACCGAGGCTTCGAGCAGGCCGCCCGGATCGTTGCGCAGATCGAGCACCATGCCCTTCAGGTTGGGCTCCTGCTTGTACAGCTCGGTGACCTTGCTCGCGAAGTCCGTGACCGTGCGGTCCTGGAACTGGCTCACGCGCAGCCAGGCGTAGCCGGGCTCGACGATCTTCGAGCGCACGCTTTGCATGCGGATTTCTTCGCGCGTGATAGTCACGGGAAAGCTGCGGCTCTCGGCCTTGCGGAAGATGGTCAGCATCACCTTGGTGCTGGGCTCGCCGCGCATCTTCTTGACGGCCGCGTCGAGCGTCAGGCCCTTGACGAAGCTGTCGTCGATCTTGGTGATGAGGTCTCCGCTCTTGATGCCGGCGCGAAAAGCCGGCGAGCCTTCGATCGGCGAGACCACCTTGACCAGGCCGTCTTCCATACCGATCTCGATGCCCACGCCCACGAAGCGGCCGCTGGTGCCTTCGCGGAATTCCTTGAAGGTCTTCTTGTCGAAGAACTGCGAGTGCGGGTCGAGCCCGGCGACCATGCCGCCGATGGCGTCGGTGATCAGCTTCTTCTCGTCGACCGGCTCGACGTAATCGGTCTTGACCATGCCGAAAACCGCCGCGAGCTGCTGCAACTCTTCGAGCGGCAGGTCCGCACTGGGGTTCTGCCCGGTGGCAGGCAACTGCATCGTGGTCAGCGCACCGGCGACGGCGCCGAGCGCGATCCAGCCTGCTACTTTGGTCTTTGCACCCATGACGTCGCGCATCCTTTCAGGAAAGTCAAGGCCAGTATAGGACTGGCCCCGCACCTCTGAGTGCGCAGGGGCGCTGAAAGTTGCCTGCAATTCGCGGGCTTTTCGGCAAGGGTTCGCACCCGCGCCGCATCAGATCGGCTGGGGTGTCGGCAGCTCGCGCGCAAACGTCACCACGTGCTCCACCTCCGCGCGTATGCCGATCCATTCGCCGAGCTGATGGTCGTGGTGCGAGGGCACGTGCGCGAGCACCTGCTCGCCGCTGGCCAGCCGCAGCGTGTAAAGGAACTCGGAGCCGCGAAACGCCTTGCGTTCGATGCGTGCCTTCACCGGGCTGGCGTCGTCGTGAATGATGTCGTCGGCCCGAAGCAGCACCTCGCACTCGCCATGCGCATAGGCGCTGGGCACCGGGCATTCCTCGAGGTCGCGAAAGTCGCCGAGCGGCGTGCGCACGCGTGGACCGGCGCCGTTTTCACCGGCCACGATGCGCGCCGGCGTGAACACGCCATGGCCGATGAAATCCGCCACGAAACGGGTGGCGGGGCGGTGATACAGGTGATAAGCGTCGTCCCACTGGTCGAGCCGGCCGCGGTGCATGACGCCGATCACATCGCCGAGCGCGAAAGCTTCGAGCTGATCGTGCGTGACGAACAGGGCGGTGGTGCCGGTTTTCTTCAGGATGGCGCGCAGCTCTTGCGCGAGGCGCTCGCGCAAATCGACATCGAGGCTCGAGAACGGCTCGTCGAGCAGGAGCAGGCGGGGCGCCGGGGCCAGTGCACGCGCGAGCGCAATGCGCTGCTGCTGGCCGCCGGAGAGCTGGTGCGGCGCTCGCCGGGCGGCGCCGCTCAGACCCACCAGCTCAAGCAAGTCGGCGACCCGTGCCTCGCGCTGCATGCGCGGCAGGTTCTGGATACCAAAGGCCACGTTCTGGGCCACGCTCAAATGCGGAAATAGCGCGTAATCCTGAAACACCATGCCGATGCGGCGCGCTTCGGGCGGCAGGTGCAGGCCCTGGTCGGCGTCGCCCAGCACCTCGTCGCCGAGCGCGATGCGCCCCCCGGCCAGCGGCTCCAGGCCGGCGATGGCGCGCAGCAAGGAGGTCTTGCCGCAGCCCGAGGGGCCGATGAGCACGCCGATCTGACCGTGTGCCAACCCGAAGGACACGCCGTCCACGGCCGACCGTTCGCCGCCGCCGGAGGCGGTGGCCGCGTAGCGAATGCAGACCCGGTCGAGTGACAGCAACATGGCCACTATCATATCGAGAGTATTGAAAATGCAAGTCGTTCGTATTCCCGTTGTCTCAGTGAGCGTCGAACGCCTCGACCGGCGAGCCTGCCTCTGACATGCGCCGCCTGGCCGTCGTGCTGTGTGCGCTGCTGGCGCTGCCGCTGCTCGGCATCGCAGGGGCTTGGCTCGCTCCGCAGGCGGACAGTCTCGAGTTGCTGCGCCATCAGGCCACCACGGTGCTGCCGGGTTATGCGCTGACCTCGCTGCTGTTGACGCTGGGCGTGGCGGTGGGTGTCGGCGTGCTCGGAGGCGCCACCGCGGCGGCGGTGAGCTTGTTCGACTTCCCGGGCCGGCGCCTTTTCGAGTGGGCACTGCTGCTGCCGCTGGCCATGCCGGCTTACGTGCTGGCCTACGCCATGACCGATTTCCTGCAGTACAGCGGCCCGCTGCAGACCGGCCTGCGTGAACTGACCGGAGCCGAGGGCGCGCTGTGGCCCGACGTGCGCAGCCTGCCGGGCGCCATCGTCCTGTTCACTCTGGCGCTCTATCCCTACGTGTACCTTCTCACGCGAGGCGCACTCCTCGAACGCGGCCTGCACCTCATGGAAGCGGCGCGGCTGCTCGGTGCCGGCCTCGGCCGACGGGTGCGCAGCGTCGCGCTGCCGCTGGCCCGCCCGGCGCTGGCCGCGGGTGTGGCACTGGCGCTGATGGAAACGCTGGCGGACTACGGCGTCGGTTCCTATTTCGGCCTGGGCACCTTCACCACCGGCATCTACAAAGCGTGGTTGTCGATGGACGACCGCCTCGCCGCCGCTCAGCTCGCAACCGTGCTGTTGGTCGTGGTGGGCGTGCTGCTGTGGGCGGAGCGGCGCGCGCAGGCGCGGCTGCGCTATGCCAGTTCACGCAGCGGCGGCGGCCGCGGCAGCGAAGCCCGCGCCGTGCAGCTGAGCGGTCGGCACGCCGCGCTGGCGGTGGCCTTGTGTGCCACGCCGGTGCTGCTCGGCTTCGTGCTGCCGGTCGCGGTGCTGTTGCATGGCGTGTGGCGCGAGGCCAGTTACGGCGGCGTCGAAGGCACCGGCGGCCTGCCGTGGGGGCGTTTCGCCGGCTGGGCCTGGACCAGCCTGAAGCTCGCCACCCTGGCCGCGCTGGCGGCCGTGGCGCTGGCACTGCTGATCGGCTTTTTGCTGCGCACCCGCTCCGCCGGGCTGATTCAGCCGCTGGCTCGGCTGGTGTCCCTCGGCTATGCCGTGCCGGGTGCCGTGATTGCCGTCGGCCTGCTGTTGCCGCTGGGCTGGGTGCAGGCGGCTGCGCCGGGCTCGGCCGCGGCCGGCTGGGCGCAGCTTGCCGTCACCGGAAGCATCGGCGGGCTGCTCTACGCCTACCTGGTGCGCTTTTCGGCCGTGGCGCTGCAGTCGGTGGAGGCCGGCTATGCGCGCATTCCGGCGAGCTTCGACGACACGGCACGCACGCTGGGCGCCGGCTCGGCGAGGCTCTTCTTCGGCGTGCACGCGCCGCTGCTCACGCGCGCGGGCCTGGCCGCCGGCCTGCTGGTCTTCGTCGACGTGATGAAGGAATTGCCGGCCACGCTGGTGCTGCGGCCCTTCGACAGCGACACGCTGGCCGTCGTGGCCTACCAGCTGGCTCGCGACGAGCGGCTCGCCGAGGCGGCGCTGCCCTCGCTGGCGATCGTGGTGGTCGGGCTGCTGCCGGTGGTGATGCTGTCGCGGGCGATGCGCGAACGCTGAAGAAGCCGCAAGAGACCCGGCGCGCGCCGGGTTCCGTGTTTTCAAGCCCTACCTCTCAGGATTCCTGCGCCGCTGCTTGCGGGCTAAGGTCGGCGCCGTCGATTCGACGGCCATTCGCCTCTCCGGCGAGGTCCGGATGCTCCGCTCGGGCAAACCGAGCTTCGGGTGAGCAGCCAAAAATCCCTTCACGACAGAAAGAAGCAATGAGAACACCCATGTTCAAGTCCCTGACGCTCGCCATTGCCCTGGGGCTGGGCACGAGTTCGGCACTGGCCGTCAACGTCGTCGACCTCGAACTCGCCTTGCTGGTGGATTCCTCCAGCAACATCAATGCGAGCAGGTTCGCGTTGCAAAGGGACGGCTATGCCGCAGCTTTCAACAACC
>NZ_JACDCU010000237.1 GCF_013817365.1 Methylibium sp.
TGCCCTTCGCGGTGCTGCGCAGCATTTCCGACCGCGCCGACGACAGCGCTCATGTCGACTTCAGCCGCTTCGTGCGCGAGGTCGCCGGCCCGTTGTCCGCGACGATCGTGCGGTGCTGGCTGCGCAATGGGGCTTCTGCGGCGCCGGCCTGAAGCGCCGCCGGCGGCACTCCTTCGTGTTGCCGCTCGGGCGGGCATTTGCCGGCTCGAAGCCGCGTCCCTCGAAGGGTTCCGCCAGAAGCTCTGCCTTGGCGCCGTCCGAACCTGCACTCGCAGCTTGGGAGCCGCGGCGCTCAGCCCATCAGCCAGCGCGCCGGCCCCGGCAGCAGCACGGCGCCGAGCACCCCGTGCAGGCCCATCGCCAAGCTGGCATAGGCCCCGGCGCGCGGATGCACCGACCAGGCCCGCGCGGTGCCGATGCCGTGTGCCGCCAGGCCGAGCGCGAAGCCGCGCGCGGCCCAGTCGCGCACGCCCATGGCGTTGAGCAGCGGCGTGACGACCAGCGCGCCGACGATGCCGGTGGTCACCGCGAACACCGCTGCCAGGGTCGCCGAGCCGCCGATGCGCTCGGCGATGCCCATCGCGATGGGCGCCGTCACCGACTTCGGCAGAAGCGAGGCCATCATCACCGGCGAAGCACCGAGCATCCAGGCCAGGCCCAGCGCCACGACGATCGACGTGCTCGCGCCGAGCAGCAGGGCGGTGAGCAAGGTGCCGGCGCGCTGGCGCAGCTCCGGCCACAGGCGTGCCAGGGGCACTGCCAGCGCCACGGTGGCGGTCCCGAGCAGGAAGTGCACGAACTGCGCGCCCTCGAAGTAGCGGCGGTAGGGCGTGCCGGTCGCCCACAGCACCGCGATGATCGCCAGCACCGACCACAACACCGGGTTGGCCAGCGGATGCCGTCCGCTGCGCGCCGACACGCGCTCGGCGATCACATAGGTGCCGAGCGTGAGGGTCAGGCCGAACAACGGCGTGGCGGCCAGATAGACCCACACCTCCGACAGCGGCTCCAGCGCGCCGGTCAAGCCGAGCGGCGGGCTCATGGCGGCCGAGGCCCGTCTGGCGGCGACTCACCGCCTTCGTCGCCGAGCCGATGGCGCAGGAACCACGCCGTGACCGCGATCGCCGCGACCGTGCTGGCGAGCAGCGCCACGATCCAGGCCAGCCCCTCGCGCGCCAGCGGCTCCCAGTACAGCATCACCCCGACCGCGGCCGGAATGAAGAAGATCGAGAGATGCGCGAGGAGCCCGTCGGCGGCCTGCGCCAGCGCGGCCCAGACCGGCTTGCCGCGCCGCTGGCGAAGCAACAGCACCGCGAGCAAGGCGACCAGCCCCATCACCGGCCCCGGGACCGGTGCGCCGGTGAGCTGCGCGATCGCCTCGCCGAGCGACTGGAACAGCAGCAGCGTCGCCAGGCCCTGGATCATCCTGCCGCCGCGAAGACGCCGAAGTGCTCCAGCAGGCGCCGACCGATGCGCTCGCGCCGGGGCGCATCCGCAATGCTCTGCATGTCGATGTTGAGGGCGAAACCGTGCAGCCCGCCCGCCTGCTCGACCCAGCCGACCCACCAGCCGACTTGCGGCTTCGCATCGAACAGCCAGCCGCTCTTGGCGTGCAGTACCGCCCCAGCCCGCGTTTCGACGGTGCTGATGTCGCGCACGATGGCCAGACTGCGCGCGCTGACCGGCAAGCTGCCCTGCGCCAGGCGCACCAGGAAAGCCGCCTGCTCGATGGCGCTGATGGCCAGCGGCCCGTCGAGCCAGAAGCGATCGACGACCCCTCCCACTTCGGCATTGCCGTAGCCGAAGCCGGCCACCGCCGCACGCATGCGGGCCAGTCCGATGCGGCGCGCCAGTTCCTGACAGACCGGCACGCTGGAGGCGGCAAAGGCCTCGCGCAGGTTCAGGTCGCGTTCCCACTGCGGAAAAAGCTGCGGTTTGCCGCCGTAGGGCACGACCTCGCGTTCGTCGCGCACCGCGCCGGCTTCGAGGGCGATCAGGCTGTTGGGGATCTTGAACGTCGAGGCCGGGGCAAAGCGCTGCCGCGCGCGCCGGCCGTTGACCAGCCTCGATTCGCCGGTGGCGGCGTCGAGCAGCGCGAAGCAGCCGGCCGTTCTTTCCTCGGAGAAAAAGCGGTCTAGCGCCGTGGCCTCGTTCGCCCCGGCGAACGGCGCGCAGCCGGGCAGTACCGCCGCGAAGGCCCCGCCGAGCAGCGCCCTGCGCGTCGCCGATGCGACGCCGGGAGCCGTCACGCTTTGCGGGCGGGCCGGCGGCGCGCAAGCCGGCAGTTGTTCGGGTGCGGTCATGGTGGGCTTGTGTCGGGGCGGTCGGCTGGCGGGCCAGTATAGAAAGCCGGTCAGGCGCGATCACGCGATCACGCGCTCACACGCACCGCGCGCACCGCGCGCACCGCGCGAGCGCGGACGTGGCGGCGTCACGCATGGGCCCAACCGGAGAGCGGTTTTTTTCTAGGGGGTCATCTTTTGATGACCCGATGGTCAGTAAGATCAGCCGCTTCTTAAAAACCAAGCGCGTGCGTAGGTCATTCGCCTGCATGCGCACTGGCAGGAAAGCTCGCCGCCACCCGCGCGCGGGCGGCCCTTGCCACCGTTCCACTCAACACCCGGGTGTTCCATGCGCGAATCAGCTGCCGCCTTCCTGCCTTCTTCGATCTCCCATGGTCTGCGGCGGGCCACGCTGCTCGGCGCGGTGCTGGCATCGGGCACTTGGCTCGCCGGCTGCTCCGACCCGGTCGAGGCTCAGGGCGGCCCGCCACCGGCACCGCCCGTCTCGGTGGCGCCGGCGGTAGAAAAGCCGATCGCCGACCGCGAGGAGTTCACCGGGCGACTGCAGGCGCTGGAGACGGTCGATATCCGCGCGCGCGTGGGCGGCACCATCGAGCAGGTGCATTTCCGCGACGGCACGGTCGTGAAGAAGGGCCAGCTGTTGTTCACCATCGACGCGCGGCCCTACCGCGCCGAGGTCGCACGCGCCGAATCACAACTGGCCGCGGCCCGCTCGCGCGCCGGTCTGGCCAAGGCCGAGCTGGCGCGTGCGCAGAAGCTGCTCGACGACCAGGCGGTGTCACGCCAGGAGTTCGACCAGCTCGGCTCCAGCGCCAGAACTTCGAACGCGGACATCCAGGCGGCCGACGCGGCCCTGCGCGTGGCCCGGCTCAACCTCGACTACACCTTCGTGCGCTCGCCGATCGCCGGGCGTGCCTCGCTGGCCAACATCACGGCGGGCAACCTGGTCGGTGCCGAGAACGTGCTGACCACCGTGGTCGCCACCCACCGGGTGTATGCCTACTTCGACGGCAGCGAGCAGACCTTCCTGCGCCTGCGCGAAGGCAACGGCGAGGCGCTGCAGGTCAAGATGGGGCTGGCCAACGAGGCCGGTTTCCCGCACGCCGGCACCATCGACTTCATCGACAACCGGCTCAACCCGCAGACCGGTGCGATCCGCATGCGTGCGGTGTTCGACAACGCCGACGGCCGCTTCACGCCCGGCCTGTTCGCCAAGCTGCAGGTGTCGCAAGTCAAGACGCGACCGGCGGTGCTCACGCCGGAGCGCGCGATCGGCACGGACCAGAGCAAGCGCTTCGTGCTGGTCGTCGGCGCCGACAACACGGCCGAGTTCCGCGAGGTTCAGCTGGGCGCGCTGATCGACGGCATGCGCGTGATCACTGGCGGGCTGAAGCCGGGTGAACTGGTGGTCGTCAACGGCTTGCAGCGTGTCAGGCCCGGCGCGCCGATCGCGCCGGAGAAGCTCGAGCTCGATGCGCGCGGCATGCCCATCGAGAAGCCGCCCGCCCCGCCGCCGGCCGGCAGCCCTGCCACGCTTGACGCCGGAGCGACGACATGAACCTCTCGCGCTTCTTCATCGACCGGCCGATCTTCGCGGCCGTGCTGTCGATCTTCATCACCCTGGTCGGCGCCATCGCCATCTTCGAGTTGCCGATCTCCGAGTACCCCGCCGTTGCGCCGCCCCAGGTAGTGGTGCGCGCGCAGTTCCCCGGCGCGAACCCGCGGGTGATCGCCGAGACGGTCGCCACGCCGTTGGAAGAGCAGATCAACGGCATTCCGAACATGCTCTACATGAGCAGCCAGTCGACCGCCGACGGCGCGATGACGCTGGCGATCAGCTTCACCATCGGCACCGACCCCGACGAGGCCGAAACCCAGGTGCAAAGCCGCGTCAACCGCGCGCTGCCGCGCCTGCCGGAAGTGGTGCGCCAGATCGGCGTGACCACCGAAAAAAGCTCGCCCAACCTGACCATGGTGGTGCACATGGTCTCGCCGGACGACCGCTACGACGCGCTGTACCTGCGCAACTACGCGGCACTGAACGTGCGCGACGCGCTGCTGCGCCTGCCCGGCATGGGCTCGGTGCAGACCTTCGGCTCGGGCGACTACGCGATGCGCGTGTGGCTCGATCCGCAAAAGCTCGCCGCACGCAACCTGATCTCGAGCGACGTGGTCACCGCCATCCGCGAGCAGAACGCGCAGGTGGCGGCCGGCGTGGTCGGTGCGCCGCCGGCACCCAATCAGACGGAGTTCCAGCTCGCCATCAACACCCAGGGCCGCCTGAGCACGGAGCAGGAGTTCGCCGAGGTCATCGTCAAGGCCGACACGACCGACGGCTCGCTGGTCCGCGTGAAGGACGTCGGCCGTGTCGAGCTCGGCCCCAACACCTATGCGCTCGGCTCGCTGCTGAACAACCAGGAAGCCGCCGCGGTGGTGATCTTCCAGGCGCCCGATTCCAATGCGTTGCAGCTCTCGGCCGACGTGCGCGCCACGATGGAAGAGCTGAAGGCCAACTTCCCGCCGGGCGTGGACTACAGCATCGTCTATGACCCGACGCGCTTCGTGCAGACCTCGATCGAAAAGGTGATCGTCACCCTGCTCGAAGCCGTTGCGCTGGTCGTGCTGGTGGTGATCGTGTTCCTGCAGACCTGGCGCGCGTCGATCATTCCGCTGCTGGCCGTGCCGGTGTCGATCATCGGCACCTTCGCGGTGCTGCTCCTGCTGGGTTTTTCGATCAACACGCTCACGCTCTTCGGCCTGGTGCTGGCGATCGGCATCGTGGTGGACGACGCGATCGTGGTGGTCGAGAACGTCGAGCGCAACATCGAGGCGGGCCTGTCGCCGCGCGACGCCAGCGTGAAGGCGATGCAGGAAGTGTCGGGCCCCATCATCGCGATCGGCCTGGTGCTGTGCGCGGTGTTCGTGCCGCTGGCCTTCGTGTCGGGTCTGTCAGGGCAGTTCTACAAGCAGTTCGCGGTGACGATCGCGATTTCCACCGTCATCTCAGCGTTCAATTCGCTCACGCTCTCGCCGGCGCTGAGCGCCATCCTGCTGCGTCCTCACGACGCGCCGAAGGACTGGCTCACGCGCGGCATGGACAAGGCATTCGGCCGCTTCTTCCACTGGTTCGACCGCTTCTTCCGCCGCAATGCCGACCGCTACAGCAGCGGCATCACCAGCGTGGTGGTCAAGCGCAAGGGCGTCTCGCTGATCGTGTACGCGCTGTTGCTCGGCGCGACCTTCCTGCTCTTTCGGCAAGTGCCGCCCGGGTTCGTGCCGCAGCAGGACAAGCAGTACCTGATCGGCATCGCGCAGCTGCCCGACGGCGCCAGCCTGGAACGCACCACAAAGGTGATCCGCGAGATGAGCGACATCGCCAAGGGCGTGCCCGGCGTGAAGGACTCGGTGGCCTTCCCGGGCCTGTCGATCAACGGCTTCACGGCGGCGCCCAACAGCGGGATCGTGTTTTTCGGACTGAACGACTTCGAGGACCGCACCACGCCCGAGACCAGCGCCGACGCGATCGTGGGCGAGATCAACATGCGGTTGGGCGCGATCCAGGACGCCTTCATGTTCGTGCTCTCGCCGCCGCCGGTCGATGGCCTGGGCAATGCGGGCGGCTTCAAGCTGCAACTGCTCGACCGCGATTCGCTCGGCGAGGAGGCGCTGCACGGCGTGGTCCAGCAGCTGATGGGCCGCGTGTACGGCGATCCGAACAGCCCGCTCACGCAGTTTTTCTCCGGCTACCAGATCAACGTGCCGCAGCTCTTCGCCAATGTCGACCGCACGAAGGCCAAGCAGATGGGCGTGAACCTCAACGACATCTACGAGACGATGCAGACGCACCTGGGCTCGCTGTACGTGAACGACTTCAACCGCTTCGGCAAGACCTACCAGGTGATCGTGCAGGCGGACGCAGCTCACCGCGCCAAGGCCGAGGACATCGGCCAGCTCAAGATCCGGAACGCCCGCGGCGAGATGCTGCCGCTGGCCTCGCTGATGACGGTGGAGCCGACCTTCGGGCC
>NZ_JACDCU010000238.1 GCF_013817365.1 Methylibium sp.
GGTCAATCAGCTCCTTGGGTATCGACGGCAGCGCCGCCATGCTCGTAGCAACCTTCTTCGTCCTGCTTGGCATAGATGCTCCTTGTGATCATGCTATGCCTCACACACGAAATATCTGACAGGCTCGATCGATGACCCGGCTCACTCGCAAGCAGAAGAACACTTTGTCCTCCTGGGCCTGAGCAGCGCGCTTCGCCTGCTGCTCGTTTGTCATTGATATCGCAGCGAGGACGGTGTCATTCGCATCATCTCCGCTCGCAAGGCAACGCCCAGGGAATCGAGGTCTTACCCATAGAGATGCCACATGCGCAAAGAGTACGACTTTTCTGCCGCGAGGAAGAACCCATACGCTTCGCAGCTCAAGAAGCAGATCACCATTCGGCTCGACGAAGAGTCGATCACGTATTTCAAATCGATCTCGGAAGAGGTCGGCATTCCGTATCAGAGCCTGATCAACTTGTACATGCGGGACTGCGCTGCTTCGCAGCGGAAGCTTGATTTGAACTGGAAATGAAACCTGCGATTTCTATATGGCGGAGGTTGGCGAGTCGCCCGTGATCGACCGTGGATCGATGATGTATGAGGGCTCGTGCAGCCGCACGAAACGACAAAGCGGCCCGAAGGCCGCTTTGTTCGTCCGGCCGATTCTTTTGATCGGTCGGAAAGCAAGGTGCGAGAAGGCGCGCTTAAGGAGTCGCGTCCGGACCGCGGCAAGAGCCCGGCAGGTACTTTGCTGCAACCGGAGCAGTAGCACCCGGACCGCAAATCCAACGAGCGACGGTCTCGCCCACCTCAGGCGCATCGACGGCACCGGAAACGGTTTCCGAGGGGGTCAACGAAATCGTACCGCCGACAGTGCCGTCAGCCTGGTTCTTGACAGCGCGCGTGGTCACAGTGATCACGCCGGCGCCGTCAGTTGCTATCGAGGCAACGTATTGCGATCCCGTGGTGGTCGAAGCAGCAAACTCGCAGCCCCAAGCGTTCGCGAGGGGCAGGGTCGTTGCAGACTGGAAGACTTCTGTGATCGTGGTGCGGCAGGCCGACGCGGCCAAGATGGCTTCGGAGTTCTTGGCGCGAACGGTGTAATCCTGATACGCCGGCAGCGCAACCGCTGCCAAGATGCCAATGATCGCCACGACGATCATCAGTTCGATCAGGGTGAAGCCCTTTTGGGCACTGCGTTGTATGCGGTTCATCGTCTAGCTCCTTGGTCGTTGAAAATGGGGGACTGGGCGCAGCAGAGCGGACGCAGCGTCTGTGCCAGCCGCCAAAGGCTGCGAAACGTGCTGATTTTCGCGGTTTCCACGGCCGCCCGCGTCGAGCACCGACGCAACTGGTCAGAACCGGGCACGGCGATCGCCCGTCATCGCGCCAAACTGACGCGTTTGGTCGCATCGCTCCGATTCATTCGGCGCTGCGCCTCGACACCTTGAAGGCAGTCCCCGAGAACTTTCCGACGCGCTGTTCAGCCGGTCAGTGTTCACCGGTTTCGTTCTCACCCAGCCACACGCCGCTGTTCGTGCGACAGGCCAGGCGCAAAACCGGCAACCGCAAAAGGATCAGCACCAACTCACGCCTTTGCAGCTCGGAACGCCGCCTGGACCCGCCCGGAGCAGGCCTTCAACCGGCCAAGATCGTTGTCGTCAACCGCCCGGCAGTGCTTGCGCCACTTGCTCATGCGTGAGCCGCACAGGACGGACAGTCGCTCACCCCGGCGCTTGGCATTATTAACGCGTCGCGTTAATATACGTGTGTGACGATCAAGGGCTGCAAGTGCAAAGACACCAGAGCGCTTTTTGAGGGGCGACGCGTTCGACGTTGGGTCAACATCGAACGCTCCGCACTGCGAAAGCTTGCGCAACTGGACTGGTCCGTAGTACTCGAGGATCTTCGAGTGCCGCCCGGAAACCATCTTGAAGCGCTCGAGGACGACCGGAAGGGCCAGCACAGCGTCCGGTCAAGGATCAATGGCGCGGCTGTTTTGTCTGGATAACTGAAGGCCCGGCCGACGTGGAAATCGTCGACTATCACCGAAGGAAAATGAACATGCGTGTGCTTGCTCCCGTCTCCCCGGGCGAAATGCTCGACGAAGAGTTCCTGAAGCGCCTGGGTCTTACGAAGTACCGCTTGGCCAAGGATATCGGTGTACCTCCGCAGCGCATCGGCGACATCGTCGCAGGCAAGCGCGCCGTCACGGCGGATACCGACCTCCGGCTGTGCCGCTACTTCGGGCTCAGCGACGGATGGTGGTTGCGTGGTCAGGCCAGCTACGACACGGCCATCGCTAAAGAAGTCATGAAAGAGGAGCTGGCTCGCATTCCGCGTTGTTCTCTGCTCGTCGCGTAAGCGTCGGGCGCGAGGCGACGCGACACAACGGGAGTTGCTCGGCTGTTTTCATTGAATGTCACGCAGCTTCTCGAACGCCGTTGCGGCATTGACGATCTCGATGCCATGGAACCGATACAGATCCAGCAGATGCGCATCGCCGGACACGATCAGGTCGGCCTGGGCTGCCGGCGCCGCCGCAAGCACTTGATCGTCCGCGGGATCGCGCGATCGTCGGCACGATGGCCGCCGGTGTTACCAGGCGCACCTCCGCCTCGATCAACCGCCTTGGCGTGCCGCCCCACAGCAACGCCGAAAGGGCCGTGTTGGTATCAAGAAAGCCGCACGCCGCTGCTCGGTGCGATAGGCGTCGATTTCGGCCTGGATATCTTCAGGCGTCATGGGGAGAAGCGGCTCGGCCCTCACCTTTTCGTGCACGGCCTTCAGCCCCTCGATGCGCTCAGCCCGCAACCGCTTCAACTTGCGCGGATTCGGCGACAAGGGCCTGCCGCCTTTGTTCACCTTGGCTCTTGCAAGCATGTCTTCCGTGAGCTCCGGCAGCTCGTCGTACTCCCCGGGCTTCACCGCATGGGCATCGACGCGGGAGAGATCAGATTTCATGGAGCGCGGCGATGCGAGCTTGTTCGCGTTCATTGGCTTTCCATGCTGAAGACGTGGCGTTGAGCCAGTGTCAGCCTTCTCGATCCAGCATCCTTGCTCAAGCTTCACCGATTCGGCGGAGTGCTTCGGCAGGACCAATGATCGGAATACCCGCATGGGCTTCGAGGGAGAGAAAATGCCGATCTCCTGACACGATCAGATCGGCACCCGCGAGCAGCGCGGCGGCGAGTACATGGTCATCGTCGGCAAGGACCACTCGGGGCGTCACGAGCGGCGACACACTGACCGCCAATTCGCCATACAAGGCAATGGCCTGTTCTGCGGACGAGCGCTGCTTCTCCAAGCGCGAGGACAGATGCTCACGCGCAAGCACCGCGCGCAATTCGGCCAAGAGCACAGGCGACGTGTATATCTCGATCTCGCCGGCCGTGGCTGCACGTATCAGTTCAAGGGGAGTGCCGCCCCAGATCAACGCCGAGACGACGACGTTGGTATCGAGGACGAGCCTCACTGGGGGTCTTGCTGACCGAGTTTGCGCCCCCGGGCGCTCCGCTCCATGCGCACTGCCTTGACCTCGGCCACGATTTCGTCATCGCTCATGGCGGAGATGCCTGCTCCCTGCAGGCGCTCGGCGGTCTGGAGCAGCTTGCGCCCCGCCTCGCGCCGCATGGCTTCCTCGAGGAGCCGCTGAATCGCCTTGTCCGACAGCAGCCCTGCAATTTTTGCCCGCTGCGCCAGATCGTCGGGCAGCTTCAATACCAGTTCAGTCATGGTGCCGGCTCCCTTGTGTTCGGGCGAAGCTGGCTTTTGGCCCTGTTCGCTCACGGATGCAACTGCGGCAATTATCCGCCTGAAGGCATATGCCGCACCGCACCGCTCAAAGCTCGAACACCTGCCCCTTCATCAACGGCTCGATCCGATGCGCCGTCTCGATGGCGCGAATCTGCGCCAGCACGGCCGAAACTTCGCCGGGCTTGGGGTGAGTGATGTGCACCTGCACGCTGCCGCCGAGCTGGGCCAGTTCGTGCGCCAGGCTGCTGGGCGAGAGGTGGCCGCTCAGATCGGCGAGCCAGCGTTCGTCGTCACCGAATGCCGTTTCGATGATGAGGTGGGCGATGCGCCGGCCGGAAAGGGCCGCCCACAGCCCGGGGTTGGGACCGGTGTCGCCGCTGTAGACCCACCAGCCGGCGGCAGTTTCCACCGCGAAGCCGACGGCCGGCACGGTGTGTTCGGCCGGCAGCACTTCCACGCGGCGCCGGCGGCTGCCGGAGCCGAGGGTGAGCACCTGGCCCACCGCGATCGGCCGCAGTTCCAGGATCGGATGGCTGGCGCTCGGGATGCGGGTGAAGTCGGGCCACAGCTCGCCGTTGAAGAGATTGCGGCGCAGGGCGTCCAGCGTCTGCGGCAGCCCGTGAACGCGAATGGGCCCGCGCTCCGGCTGGGCCAGGCGCATGCGCATCACGCTGTCGGCGAGCAACGGGATGGCCAGCACGTGGTCGAGGTGCGAATGCGAAAGCACGATGTCGTCGATGCGTGCCAACGCTTCGAGCGACAGGTCGCCCACGCCGGTGCCGGCGTCGATGAGCACGCTATCGTCGAGCAGGAAGGCGGTGGTGCGGCAGCCCGCGGCAATGGAGCCCGAGCAGCCCAGCACCTGCAGGCGCACGGCAGCGTTCACGAGGGGCACAGCACTGATCTGTTCAGGGCTGTCGAGCAGGGCAACGGTCATCTTTCGATGGTGCCCGGGCGCCGCAAAACCGGCAATTCGGGTCGCGTGCGATGGGTCACGCCGGGGCTCGTATTGCCCGGAAAGTTACGCGTGTCGTGCGGGCTTGCGGGCGGCTCTCAAGGAACCGAAGGGCCGCTCCCGAGTTCATTGACCCCCTCGGGGGCGGGCTCGGCGACGCCGAGCCCTGGGGCGTTCAGGACTGCACGAACTGCATCTGGGTGCCGGCGAGCTCGATCACGTCGCCGTTCTTCAGGTGCACCGGATCGCCGGCCACCGGATTGCCGTTGACCAGAGGCCGCGCACCGCCCTCGACGTGAGCGAACACATAGCCGCCCGGGCGCTTGGTGATGGAGGCGACCTGCACGCCGGGCTTGCCGACAGTGGTGACCACCTTGGTGAGCGCGACTTCGCGGCCCACCGCCGCACCGTTGAGCACCTTGATCACCGCCGAGGTCGCGCCCGACAAGCCGCCGAAGCCCGAGCCCATGGGCGCGGTGTGCTGAAAGGTGGGCGGCCCGGCCGGCGCGCTGCCGGGCTTGATGATCATGGTCTTTTCGTAGTCCGACGTTTCGTGGCTCAGGTACTTGATCTTGTACTTGCCGATCTCCACGGTGTCGTTGTGCTGCAGGAGCTGCTTCTTGACGGCCTTGCCGTTGATGTAGGTGCCGTTGGTGCTGTTGAGGTCGTCGATGAAAACGTCCTGCCCCACCATCTGCAGCACGGCGTGCTCGCCGCTGACCGCGAGGTTGTCGATGACGATGTCGTTGTAGGGGCGCCGGCCCAGGGTGGTCTTGTCCTTGGTGATCTGCACTTCCTTGATCACCACTCCGTCCAGCGAAACCACCAGCTTGCCCATGCGTAACCCCGTGCTCTGTCTTGCGATGTGGTGCGGGGCGGTTTGTGGCCGGCCGGGCTGCGTTTGGCTCAGCGGCGAAACGGCCACCAGGCCCGTGCAGCGGCGGCCGCGCCCTGCGCCTGCACCAAGATGACGGAGATGTTATCCCGTCCGCCAGCGTCGTTCGCGGCCTGGACCAGGGCCTGGGCGGCCCCCGGCAAAGAGTCGTGCCCGCGCAACACGGCGGAGATCTGCTCGTCGTCGACCATGTCCGAGAGGCCGTCGGAGCACATGAGGACCCAGTCGCCGGGCAGGGTCTGGTGCAGGTGGGTTTCGAGCAACACGGTGTCTTCCACGCCGACCGCGCGCGTCACCAGGTTCTTGTTGTTCGACACCGCCGCCTGTTCGGGCGTGATGAGCCCGGCGTCGAGCTGCTCCTGCAGCAGCGAGTGGTCGCGCGTGATCTGCTCGAGCACGCCTTCGCGCCAGCGGTAGGCGCGCGAATCGCCGATGTGGCCCATGAGCAGCCGGGATTCGCGCAGCACCGCCACCACCAGCGTGGTGCCCATGCCGGCGTATTGCGGGTTGGAATTGGCGGCGTTGAAGATGGCGCGGTTGGCGTTGTCCACGCAGATGTCCATCGCGCGGCGCACATCGGAATCGGTGGCCTGGGCGCTGGCCTCGCTGAGCCAGCGGCCCAGCTCGGCCTTGATGAAGCCGGTGGCCATGCCGCTGGCCACTTCGCCGGCGTTGTAGCCGCCCATGCCGTCGGCGAGCACCGCGAGCGCCGCAGCTTCGTCGACGATCACC
>NZ_JACDCU010000239.1 GCF_013817365.1 Methylibium sp.
GGCGCCACGCTCTACGTGCTGGACGAACCCACCACCGGCCTGCACCCGGCCGATGTGGACAAGCTGCTGGCGCAATTGCAGGGGCTGGTCGATGCGGGCAACACCGTGGTGGTGGCGGAGCACGAACTCCACGTGGTGGCGCAGAGCGACTGGGTCATCGACGTGGGGCCCGGGGCGGGGCACGAGGGCGGGCGGATCGTGGCGTGCGGGACGCCGGCGGTGGTGAGTGGGGTGGATGAGAGTCGGACGGGGGTCTATCTGCGGCAGGTGATGGGCAGAGACGGTGCTCAAAGCAGCTCGACAGTTCGCTGATCCGTCTCCCCGCCGTAGTACCGCGCGAGCACTCGCCCGAACACTTCCGCTTCGGGTGCGACGGCCGCAAACAGCGTCATCGACGACCTCAGCTTCAGGTCGTCCGGCGAGCCGAAAATGTCATGGGCCGTGCGCTCCTCGATGGCCAGCACGAGTTCGCAGCATTCCCTGAGCCGCGCTCCCAGCACCGGGTGCCGCGCATACGCCACGGCCTCAGCCCGGCTCGCGATGCCGTAGTGCAGGGCCGTGCTGCTGCGGCCGAGCGCGCGCAGTTGCGGGAAGACGAACCACATCCAGTGCGTTGTCTTGTGCCCGGCCCTGAGCTCCGCTGTCGCCGCCGCGTACACCGGGGCTTGAGCGGTGATGAAGCGCTCCAAGTCGAAGGGGTAGTCCACAGTGCAATGGTGCGCCTTCCGGCGCGATGCCGGTCACCGGCGTAGGCTTGCAGTGGCCCCGACGATCCCCAACTGCATGCAAAGGAGGCCGAAATGAAGAAGATTCTGAGCCGCCACGGCGGCACGCGGCCCCACTGGGTGGGCGACGGTTTTCCCGTGCATACGCTCTTCTCTTACGACTCGCTCGGCCGCCAGGCGAGCCCATTCCTCATGCTCGACTACGCCGCGCCCACCGAGTTCGCGCCGGGGCAGGCCGACAAGCCGCGCGGGGTGGGCCAACATCCGCACCGCGGCTTCGAGACGGTGACCATCGTCTATCAGGGCGAACTGGCGCACCGCGACTCCACCGGCCAGGGCGGCCTCATCGGCCCGGGCGACGTGCAGTGGATGACGGCCGGCGCCGGCATCCTGCACGAGGAGTTCCATTCGCCCGCCTTTACCCGCTCGGGCGGCAGGCTCGAAATGGTGCAGCTCTGGGTCAACCTGCCCGCGCGCGACAAGACGGCCGCGCCCGGCTACCAGACCGTGCTCGACCACGACATTCCCGCCGTGGCGCTGCCCGGCGAGGCCGGCACCCTGCGCGTGATCGCTGGCAACTACGCCGACCACCGCGGACCGGCCCGCACTTTCACGCCCATCGACCTGTGGGATCTGCGCCTGTGCGCGGGCGGCAAGGTCGAGCTGCCCGTGGCCGAGGGCCGCGCCGCTGCGGTGCTGGTGCTGCACGGTTCGGTGGGTGTGAACGGCGCACCGTCGGTGGGCGAGGCGCAGATGCTGCTGCTCGACCGGGCCGGCGCCGGCGTGACGCTGGAGGCCGAGCGAGAGGCCACCGTGTTGCTGCTCAGCGGTGAGCCGATCGACGAGCCCATCGTCGGCCATGGCCCCTTCGTGATGAACACGCAGGCCGAGATCGAGCAGGCCATGGTCGATTTCCGCAGCGGCCGTTTCGGGCAGATTGCGGCGGCGCGCGGCTGAAACGCGAGGAGCGGGCCCGATCTTCTAGCGGCGGGGATGGAGCTTCCTGCGCTGCTACGGCTCTCTCGCGCATTGGGCATTGAGCCCACTGCGCTCGCCATCGCCTTCGCTGTCGATCCCCATGCTGCGCATGGGGCCCCTCTTGACCGCTGCGGCTCTTACCACCGCGTGCGCGTCATCTCCTCCAGCAATTCGCCATGAATGCGCCAGCGGCTCGCGCTGACCTCGCCGCGCTCAACGGCAGCGATCACCGCGCAGCCCGGCTCGTGCCGGTGGGTGCAGTTGTAGAACTTGCAGCCGCCGGCGTGTGCGCGCAGGTCGGGCATGTAGGCCGGGAGTTGCGCGGGCTCGATCTGCTGCAGACCGAAGCCCTGAAAGCCCGGGGAATCGATCAGCGCGCTGCCGCGCTCGGCGTCGAGCCAGTACCACTGCGTTGTCGTCGTGGTGTGGCGGCCCGAGTTGAGTGCCTGCGAAATTTCGCCGACCTGCGCCTTGGCATTGGGCAGCAGCGCATTGATGAGCGTGCTCTTGCCGGCGCCCGAGGGGCCGAGCACGAGCGTCGCCTTGCCGTCCAGGCGCGGTTGCAGAACAGCTTGCGCGGCGTCGAAGCCCTGGGCGAGCGAGAGCTCGAGCACCTCGTAGCCCATGGCGCGGTAGGGGGCGAGGCGCTCGCACTGCACAGCCGCGCCGGGCAGGTCGATCTTGTTGAGAACGATGGTCGCAGCGATGTCGGCCGATTCGGCAGCGATCAGCGCGCGCGCGAGCTGCGATTCGCTGAACACCGGATCGACCGCGAACCACACCAGCAGCTGATCCAGGTTGGCGGCGAAGGATTTCGTCTTCCACTCGTCTTGCCGGAACAGCAGGTTTCGACGCGGCTCGATGTGCTCGATCACGCCTTCGCCCAAAGCGCCGCCGCTCCCTTGCGAGATGGATTGCCAGCGCACGCGGTCGCCCACGACGCAGGCGCTTTTCTTGCCGCGCGGATGGCAGATCAGGCGTTTGCGCTCGGGGGTTTCGACGATGTAGTGGCGGCCGTGGCCGGCGACCACCAGGCCCGAGTCCAACTCGACCGGCTGGGTCAAGTGCTTGTCCTCATCGCGGCCACTGCGTTGCGATCAGGCAAGCGCGCCCATCGCCGCCAGCCGCTCGCCGGCCGGGGGGTGCGAGTAGTAGAAGCGGACGTAGAGCCGGTCGGGCGTGAGGGTCGAGGCGTTGTCTTCGTAGAGCTTGAGCAGGGCCGCGCGGAGGTCGCTCGCGCTGGTGTGCCTGCAGGCATACGCGTCGGCTTCGAACTCTTGTTTGCGCGACAGGCCCGCGAACAGCGGCGCCACGAAGAAGCTGAACACGGGCCCGGCGAGCAGGAAGAGCAGCAGTGCCAGTGCGTCGTTGGGCGCGGCGAGGTTGGGCGCAACGCCCAGGCCGCCGTAGAACCAGACCTGCTGCGAGAGCCCGCCCAGCAGCGCGAAGCCGGCCAGGCTGATCGCAAACATGCCGACGATGCGCTTGATCACGTGCCGGTGCTTGAAATGGCCCAACTCGTGCGCCAGCACCGCCTCCACCTCGGGCGGGGAAAGCCGCGACAGCAGCGTGTCGAAAAACACCACCCGCTTGGCCGCGCCGAAGCCCGTGAAATAGGCGTTGGCATGCGCCGAGCGGCGGCTGCCGTCCATCACGAACAGGCCTTTGGCCGCAAAGCCGCAGCGCGCCATCAACGCTTCGACCCGTGCCTTGAGCGCGCCGTCCTCGAGCGGCTGGAACTTGTTGAACAGCGGCGCGATGACGGTCGGGTAAAGCACGAGCACCGCGAGGTTGAAGCCGACCCACGCGCCCCAGGCCCAGAGCCACCAGCTCGGTCCGGCCGCGCCCATGAGCCACAGGATCAGCAGCGCGATCGGCCCGCCGAGCAGCACGGCCACCGCGACGCCCTTGGCCTGGTCGGCGAGCCACAGCGCCGGCGTCATGCGGTTGAAGCCGTGGCGCGCCTCCAGGCGAAAAGTGCTCCAGGCATCCATGGGCAACTCGATCAGGCCGCCGATCACGGCAAAGGCGGCGAGCAACGCGAGCTGGTAGCCCAGGTCGCCGAGCGCAGGCTGCGCTGCAGCGAGCAGCCAGCCATTGAGTGCGTTCAGGCCGCCGAGCAGCGTCCAACCGAGCAGCACCGCGCTACCCAGCGCCAGGCTCACCAGGCCAAAGCGCAGCTTTGCCAGGGTGTAGTCGGCGGCGCGCTGGTGGGCGGCCAGGCTCACGGTGGCGGTGAAGGCCGCGGGCACGGCATCGCGATGCAGCGCCACATGGCGGATCTGGCGGCTCGCGAGCCACAAGCGCACCAGCAGGCTGGCAAGCAGGAAGCCGGCGAAAACGAGCGTGAGCGTGGTGGAGGACATGTGCGGGCGAGTTTAAGTGTTGACCGACAATCGCCCGCTCTGAAAGGACTCCCCGATGACCGACCTCGCCGGCACTGCGCCGCTGCTCGCCAGGAGCGACCAAAACCTCGTCTGGATCGACCTCGAGATGACCGGGCTGTTCCCGGCCACCGATTGCATCATCGAGATCGCCATCGTCGTCACCGATGCCAACGTCACGGTGCGTGTCGAGGGCCCCGTGTTCGCCATCCACCAGAGCGACGCGAAACTCGACGCGATGGACGCCTGGAACAAGGGCACGCACGGCCGCAGCGGGCTGATCGATCGCGTGAAGGCCTCGACGATCGACGAGGCCCAGGCCCAGGCCAGGGTGATCGAGTTCCTGAAGGCCTATGTGCCTTCGGCCAAGTCGCCGATGTGCGGCAACTCGATCTGCCAGGACCGCCGCTTTCTCGCCAAGGACATGCCCGAACTGGAGGCCTTCTTCCACTACCGCAACCTCGACGTGAGCACGCTCAAGGAGCTGGCACGGCGCTGGAAGCCCGGCATTCTGGAGGGCTTCAAGAAGGCCCAGGCGCACACGGCGATGGCCGACATCCACGAGTCGATCGACGAGCTGCTGTACTACCGCAAGCACCTGCTGGCTGTTTGACGCCTCGCGCTGTCAGGCGCTTGCTCGCGACTGTGCCGGCACACTCGGCAGCCAGGCCGTCAGCAGCGTGCCGCCGCCCGGCTTGGCGTCGATCTCCATGCGGCCGCGCTCGGCTTCGACACGGTAGCGCATGCCCACCAGGCCATGCGCGCTGCTGCGCACCACCGCAGGGTCGAAACCCTTGCCGTTGTCGCGCACGCTGATCGCCACGCCGCCGTTGCCCGGCTGGAGCACGACTTCGACACGCTCGGCCTTCGCATACTTGGCGATGTTCGTCAGCGCTTCCTGAACGAAGCGGTAGACCGTCAGCTCGCCGTCGGGGGCCAGCTCGACCGGCTCCAATGTCGCCTGCACTTCGAGCCCAGAACTCTTGGCGAATTCGCGCGTCAGGATGTCGAGCGAGGCGAGCAAACCCAGGTTGCCGAGCGCCGACGGCCGCAGGTCTTCGATGATCCGGCGCTTCAGGGCGATGCCGCTGTTGAGAACCTCGTTCAGATGCGCGATGCGCTCGCGCGCTTCCGGGCTGATCGCCGGCAGGCGCGACTGCAGGCGAGCGACATCGAGCTTGGCCGAGGTGAGCAAGGCACCGAGTTCGTCGTGCAGTTCGCGCGCCAGGAGGCTGCGCTGATTTTCCTGCGAGGTCTGCAGATAGCCCGCCAGCTCGGTGAGCTGTGCGGTGCGCTCGCGCACCTCGAGGTCAAGGGTGTCGCGTTCGGCTTCGAGCACCTCGCGCTGGCGCTCGCGCAAGGCGATGACCTGACTTGCCTGGCGCAGATAGAAATAGAACGCCAGCACGCTGAGCATCGTCATCGTCGCCACGCCGATGCGGCTGACCAGCAGCGAGCGGCTGACCTGGGCCTGGTGCGACTGCAGGCGGGCGCTCTCGACGAGCGCGAGGCCTTCCGCCTGCTGGCGGAGCTGTTCCTGGGTCTCGCGGCCGATCTCCGATTCGATCACCGCTCGCCAGGCGTCTTCGCGGCCGTCGCGGCGCGCCTGCACGGTGACGTCCATTTCGGAGATCTTGGTTTCGACCAGTCGAGCGAGCCGCGCGAAATCGCGCACCTGCGCGCTGCGAGCGGGGGCCGAGTAGAAGCGCGTCATGCCGAGCAGCAACTGGCCGATCGATTGCGTGGCTTCGGCGAAGGGTTTGAGGTAGTCGGTGCGGCCGGTCAGCAGGTAGCCGCGCTGACCGCTCTCGGCATCGACCATGAGGCGCAGCAGGCGTTCGACTTCCAGGCGCACGTCGTAGGCGTCGGTGGTGTCGCGCAGCGCCGTCTGCGAACGGTGATAGGACAGCTCGCCGAACAGCAGCAGCGACAGGGCCGCGATGAGGGCGAGCGGAAAGCTCAGGACGGCGGCGCGGCGGCGTGGGGTCATGGTGGGGGAAGGCGAACGGCGGTAATCGCGAGGGGAAGATGCAGCTTCTGCTCACCGGGGGGCACCTAGAATCGAGGCCTGTTGCGCCTTGCGGGTGAGTGTTCATGCCGGTTCGTATCGTGATCGTCGACGACCACGCCATCGTGCGGGCCGGCCTGCGGCAGTATCTCGCCGAGCAGGTCGATCTGCAGGTGGTGGGCGAGGCGGCCAGCGGCCGCGAGGCCCTCGAACT
>NZ_JACDCU010000240.1 GCF_013817365.1 Methylibium sp.
AGGCCGCAATTAAGGCGTCAAGAGCCGCCGAATCGACAGCAACTCGTTGCGCATTGCCGCTGCTGTGGGCGCCGGGCTCACGCGCACCGAAGTCACCGCCACCGAATGGGCTCGTGCCGCAACGGCTTCAACCGCTTCGGTTTCTTTGTCTTCAAAGGGGTCTTCGTGGTCTTCGTCGAAGATGCCGGCCGCACCGTTGCCGTCTTGGGCCGAAGCCGGCGGAAACACTGGCTGGGTAGCCGGGGCCGATGCAGCCCCACGCGACGCGCTTTCGCTCAGGCGGTTGCGGGCGCCGCTGATGGTGAAGCCTTGCTCATACAGCAGTTCCCGAATCCGGCGGATCAGCAGCACCTCATGGTGCTGGTAATAGCGCCGGTTGCCGCGCCGCTTCATGGGCTTGAGCTGGGTGAACTCTTGCTCCCAATAGCGCAGCACATAGGGCTTGACGCCACACAGCTCGCTTACCTCACCAATGGTGAAATAGCGCTTGGCAGGGATTGGCGGAAGCGCTTTTTCCATTTGAATCAATGGCTTGTGGGCAGTGAGCTAAGACTTTACTCGAAGTTCTCCCCAGCAGGGATATCACCTTGCACCACCCCCTTGAGCTTGTGGCTGGCGTGAAAAGTCACCACATTGCGCGCCTTGATCGGTATGGCTTCGCCCGTACGCGGGTTTCTTCCCGGGCGCGGTGCCTTGCGACGGATCTGAAAGTTGCCGAAACCCGACAGTTTCGCGTCGTTGCCATCCACGAGTTGCGTGTGAAGCAGTTCGAAAAAGGCCTCGACCATGTCCTTGGATTCGCGCTTGTTGAGCCCGAGCCGCTCGAAAAGGAGCTCAGCGAGCTCGGCTTTCGTCAGGGTCGGCGTCTCGAGCGTGGGAAGAATGGCTCTGTCCATGGTCGGTCCTTCTTCTTCGGTTCTCAAGCACGCAGACGCGCGCCGAGGCGAACGCGGAGCGTGTCCAGCACGCTCTTGACCGCCGCATCGATGCGTTCGTCGGTGAGCGTGGCGTCGTCGTCGAGCAGTTCGAGGCGCACCGCCAAGCTGCGCTCGCCCGCGATCATGTCGGCGGACGGACTCTTCGGACGGTAAACGTCGAACAGGCGCGCATCTCGCACCAAGCCGCCGGTTGGCGCCGCGGCGATGGCTTCCAGCAGAGTTTCGTGCGTGACGGATTCGCCGACGATCACCGCGATGTCGCGCAACGCCGCCTGCTGCCGGGCGATTGGCGCATAAGCGGGCAGCCGCCCGCCGGCCAGCACATCCGCGTCCAGTTCGAACAGCACGGGCGCCTGCGGCAACTCGTAGGCCTGCCGCCAGCGCGGGTGCAGCTCGCCGACCCAGCCGATCGCCACGCAGTCGAGCTCCACACGGGCACTGCGGCCCGGATGCAGGGCAGCGTGCTCGGCCGGCACGAAGCGCGGTTTGCGCGGCGCGAGCAGGGCTTCGACATCGCCCTTGACGTCGAAGAAATCGATTGCACGCTCGGGCGCACCCCATTGCAATGCATCGACCGGCCCGTAGGCCAGAGCGCTCACGCGCAAGGGCTGATGGATACCGGCCAGGGTGCTGTCGCTGTCGGCCACCGAAGCATCATGCAGGAACACCCGTCCGAGCTCGAATACGCGCACCCGCGCCGCCTTGCGTGCGAGGTTGAAACGCAGCACGCCGATCAGGCTGCCCATGAGGCTGGACCGCATGACGGCCAGCGGCGCGGCAATTGGGTTGAGCAGCCGGATTGGTTGCCTGTTGCCCGCCAATTCGCGTTCCCAGCGCTCCTCGACGAAGCTGAAGTTGACTGTTTCCTGGTAGTCGAGCGCGGCGACCGCGTGGCGCAACATGTGCAGGCCGCGCCGCGCTTCGGAGCGCGCCCGCGGCGTTACCGGTGCGAGTGGGGGAGTGTCCGGCAGCCCCGAGTAACCCAGGATGCGGATCACTTCCTCGATCAGGTCTTCCTCGATCTGCAGATCGAAGCGCCAGCTCGGCGGCGTGACGGTGATCGTGCCCTCGCCTTCGGTAAAGTCGAGGCGGAGCCGGCGGAACACCTCGGCGCACTGCGGCTGCGTGACCGGCATGCCAATGATCTTGGCGGCGCGAGCGACTCTCAAGGTGACCGGCTTGCGCTCGGGCAGAGCAGCGGTCTGGTCGTCCATCGGGCCGGCTTCGCCGCCGCAGATGTCGAGGATGAGTTGCGTGATGCGCTCGACGTGCGCCATGGTCTGCGCCGGATCGACGCCGCGCTCGAAGCGGTGGCCGGCGTCGGTCGAGAAGTTGTAGCGCCGCGAGCGCCCGGCCACCGCCTGCGGCCACCAGAACGCCGCCTCGACGTAAACGTTGCGCGTATTGTTGCCGACCGCGGTGGCTTGCCCGCCCATGATGCCGGCCAGGGACTCGACCTGCCGCTCGTCGGCGATCACGCCCACCGTGCCATCGACCTCTACCGTGCTGCCGTTGAGCAGTTCGAGCCGCTCGCCGGGGCGGCCCCAGCGCACCTGCAGGCCGCCGTGCAGCTTGTCCAGATCGAAGATGTGCGAAGGCCGGCCAAGCTCGAACATCACGTAGTTGGAGATATCGACCAGCGCGCTCACCGAACGCTGGCCGCAGCGCGCCAAGCGCTCGATCATCCAGGCCGGCGTCGCTGCTTGCGGATTCACGCTGCGGACGATGCGGCCCGAAAAACGGCCGCACAGGTCGGGCGCTTCGATCCGCACCGGCAGCCGCGCATCATGCTGTAGCGCAACAGGCGTGATCACGGGCATGCGAAGCGGCGCGCCGGTGAGCGCGCTGAGCTCGCGCGCAATGCCGAAGACGCTCAGGCAATGCGCCAGATTGGGCGTGAGCTTCAGTGTGAAGAGCGTGTCGTCGAGGTGGAGGTGCTGGCGAATGCTTTGCCCGACCAAAGCGTCCTCTGCCAGCACGAGCAGCCCGCCCTGCTCTTCGGACAGCTTCAGTTCCTTCGCCGAACACAGCATGCCCTGGCTCTGGACGCCGCGCAGTTCGCCGAGCTTGATCGTGAACGGCTCACCGCCGGCCTGCGCGGGCGGCAGCTCGGCGCCGACCAGCGCGCAGGGCACCTTGATTCCAGCGCGCACGTTCGGCGCGCCGCAGACGATGGAAAGCGGGCCGCCGCCTCCGACGTCGACCTCGCACACGTTGAGCCGATCGGCGTTCGGGTGCTTGGCGACTGCCAGCACCTGAGCCACGACCACCTTGTCGAACGGCGGCGCGACGGGCCGCAGTTCCTCGACCTCGAGCCCGGCCATGGTGAGCTTGTCGGCCAGCTCAGCGGTGGAAAGCGGCGGATTGCAGAACTCGCGCAACCAGGATTCAGGAAATTGCATGGTCGAAGCGTCGTCGAATCACTTGAACTGGGACAGGAAGCGCAGGTCGCCGTCGAAGAACAGCCGCAGGTCCGCCACACCGTAGCGCAGCATGGCGAGCCGGTCGATACCCGATCCGAAGGCAAAACCGATGTAGCGCTCGGGGTCGAGACCCATGTTGCGGATCACCTGCGGGTGCACCTGCCCGGAGCCAGAAACCTCAAGCCAGCGGCCCTTCAGTGGCCCGCTGCCGAACATCATGTCGATTTCGGCGCTGGGCTCGGTGAAGGGGAAGTAGCTCGGCCGAAAGCGAATCTGCAGGTCGCTGGTCTCGAAGAAGGCCCGGATGAAGCTCACGTACACCGACTTCAGATCCTTGAAGCTGATGCTTTCGCCGATCCACAGGCCCTCGACCTGATGGAACATCGGCGAATGCGTGGCGTCGCTGTCGACGCGATACGTGCGTCCCGGCGCGATGACGCGAATCTCGGGCATCGGCAACCCCGCATCGAGTGCAGCGCGGTGCGCCTTGACATGACGAACCGCATGGCGAATCTGCATCGGACTGGTGTGCGTGCGCAACACGTTGCCACCCTCGACATAGAAGGTGTCGTGCATGGAACGCGCCGGGTGGTCGGCAGGCGTATTGAGCGCGGTGAAGTTGAACCAGTCGGTCTCGATCTCCGGGCCGTCGGCAACCTCGAAGCCCATCGAGCCGAAGATGGCTTCGATGCGCTCCATGGCCCGCGTGATCGGGTGCAGACCGCCGCTGCCGCGGCGACGGCCCGGCAAGGTGATGTCGAGCGACTCGGCGCGCAGTTGCAGCGCCAACTCAGCCTCGGCCAGCGCCTGACGCCGTGCCGAAAGCAGCGCTTCGACCCGTTGCTTGGCCGCATTGATCTCGGCGCCGCGGGCCTTCTTCTCGTCGGCGCCGAGGCTCGCGAGTTGCTTCATCTGCGCGGTCACCTCGCCGCTCTTGCCGAGGAAGCGCGCCTTGGCGTCCTCGAGCTCGGCCGGCGTTCGCGCCTCGCCGAACGCCTGCTCGGCACGCTGCGCAAGTTCAGTGAATGCTTCCATCTAGAAGTTTCGATGTTCTCGAATCGCGTTCGGAAAAAGCAAAGGGCCGACGCTTGCGCCTCGGCCCTTGCAAGGTACAGCGGGCCGCGCGGGCCCGGTGCGGATCAAGCGAACTGGGCCTTCACCTTCTCGACGATGCTGCCGAAAGCAGCCGGATCGTTGACCGCCATGTCGGCGAGCATCTTGCGATCGATCTCGATCGCGGCCTTCTTGATGCCGGCCATGAAACGGCTGTAGGTGATGCCGTGGCTGCGCGAAGCCGCGTTGATGCGCGCGATCCACAGGCGGCGGAACACGCGCTTGCGGTTGCGGCGGTCGCGGTAGGCGTACTGGCCGGCTTTCATCACCGCCTGCTTGGCGATGCGGTAGACGTTCTTGCGGCGGCCGCGGAAGCCCTTGGCCAGGGCCAGGACCTTCTTGTGACGGGCGCTGGCGGTTACACCACGTTTGACGCGAGGCATTTGTTCATTCCTTCAAGTTGAGAGAGACGGGCGAACGCGGCTCAAAGGCCAGCGAACGGCAGCATCTGGGCCATGTGGCCCATGTTGGTCTCGTGCACCGAGGTCGTGCCACGCAGGTGGCGCTTGTTCTTGGTGCTCTTCTTGGTGAGGATGTGGCGCTTGAACGCGTGACCGCGCTTGACGGTGCCACCCGGGCGGACGCGAAATCGCTTGGCCGCGCTCTTCTTGGTCTTCATCTTGGGCATGACTGCTCCTTCTTGAATTGCACCCGAGAGGCGCCGCGAACCACTCGCGGGCTTTGAGCCATCGGGCACTTGTGGGCGCTGCTGCGGCGACCAGACCACAGCAACGGTCGAACTCGAACTCGTACTGCTCTAGAAACTCACTTCTTGCGCTTGGGCCCCAGCACCATGATCATCTGCCGGCCTTCGAGCTTGGGCATGTTCTCGACGACCGACACATCGGTCAGCTCGTCGCGAATGCGCTCCAGCAGGCGCATGCCGATGTCCTGGTGGGTGATCTCGCGGCCCCGGTAACGCAGGGTGACCTTGCCCTTGTCGCCTTCTTCCAGAAAGCGGCGCAGGTTGCGCATCTTGATCGCGTAGTCGCCTTCGTCGGTACCGGGCCGGAACTTGACTTCCTTGATGTCGATGACGTGCTGCTTGGACTTGGCTTCGGCAGCTTTTTTCTGCTCGCCGTACTTGAACTTGCCGTAATCCATCAGGCGGCAGACCGGCGGGTCGGCCGTGGCAGCGATCTCAACCAGATCGACGTCGGCCTCGCCGGCCAGGCGCAAGGCCTCCTGAAGGTTGACGATGCCCAGCGGTTCGTTCTCCGGGCCGTTCAGGCGCACTTCCGGCGCCATGATTTCCCGGTTCAGCCTGTGCTTGCGTTCGTCGTTCCGGGTGCGACGGTCAAAGAAGTTAGCGATGGTTCAGATCCTTTTTTCGAGCCTTGCTCTTGCGCAACATCAGGCTCCACGTTGAACACACACGCGCCGGGCACACCGAGCGGATGCGGCAAACAACAAGCCTGCATCACACCTTGTGGGCGATGTCACTAGCGATCCTCTGGAAGAAGGCATCTAGGGGCATCACGCCGAGGTCCTGGTTGCCCCGGGCGCGCACCGCAACCGCTCCCGCAGCCTTTTCCTTGTCGCCAACGACGAGGATATACGGAAGCTTTTGCATTGAATGCTCTCGGATTTTATACGTGATTTTCTCGTTGCGCAAATCACTGACAGCCCTAACTCCTTGTTTTTGCAGCGTTTTCGCAAGCTCTGCGGCGTAGTCGGCTTGGGCTTCGGTGATGGTGAGCACGGCCACTTGCACCGGTGCCAGCCAAGCCGGGAAGGCGCCGGCGTGCTGCTCGATCAGGATGCCAATGAAGCGCTCAAGGCTGCCGACGATGGCGCGGTGGAGCATTACCGGGTTGCGGCGCTCGCCGGATTC
>NZ_JACDCU010000241.1 GCF_013817365.1 Methylibium sp.
GTGCTGGCCCTTTGCGAGTCGGCGGCCGGGGTCGGGCCGCTGGAGACATCGCCGCCCGAGCGCACCGCCCTGCCGGCCGCGGACGCCGTGCCACTCGAACCGCTGCATGCCACACCGGTCGCGGCGCCCTGCGCGCCGAACCGGGCGGCACTCGGGCTGTGCGAACGCTGAATCCCCGCCATCGACGAAGAGGAGGTCTTCCATGCTCCATCTGCCGCGCACGCTGCACGCCCTGGCCGCTGCACTGTTCACCACGCTGACCGCCGCCGCGGCCCTGGTGTTGCCGGGCGCCGCCCTTGCCCAGCCGGCGGCATCGACGCCGACGGTCTCCCCCTGGGCGCGAGGATGCCGTTTGGTGGCGCTGGGGAGAAGCCCGCAACCAGGGCCTGCTGCCAGCGCCGACCTCAAAGGTCTACGCTCGGGCAAGCAGTTCGTTCTTCTTCGCCAACAGTTGCGCTCCCAGAGCACTCATGTCAAGCCTGGTCCCCTTCGCCTTGGGAAACATCTCGTTCTGTTCCTCCTTGACGTGGTGCTTGACGTACTCGGACATCACCTTGATCTTCGCATCGAACATTTCTCCGTCCGGCTCCTTGCCTTCGACTTGTTCGATGAGGTTCTTGACGGTGGCGTGCTCGACGCTGGCCTCTGGAACGAGCTCCTTGTCCTTCAGCGCCGCCTTGACAGCGGGGTAGAAGATCTCGTCCTCGATCTGCGTATGCACACGCAATTGGAGGCAGATGGCATCCACGAGTGAGCGCTTCTTCGTGGCGCTGCGCGTCTTCTCGTACTGTGCGAAGAGTTCGGAAACCGCCTTGTGGTCGGCGCGCAGGAGGGCGATGGCGTCTTGAGCCTTTGCGCTTGTCTTCTTGCTGGCTGCAGTGCGAGTTCGGGTAGCCATGAGGATGTCCTTTGTTGAGTTGATGCGCCTGAGCAATCGCTGTTCCCGCATGGTTCTATTCACGTTGAGCGGTACCGCTTGTAGAACCGATCCTTGGCGCGCACATTTTTAGTTTTGCCTGGAAAAAGCTCTGGGGCATGATGCGCCGCATGAGTAGGGATCGGTTTTCCGAGGCAGGGGAGCGGTTGAAGGACGCGCGACTGCGCGCGCTTGCGACTACGACGCTCGCCATCGTCTGGACGACAGATCCCGACGGCAGCATTCAGTCCGAGAACCCGTCCTGGGCTGCTTTCACCGGGCAGACACGCAAGCAGTACGAGATCCACGGCTGGCTTGAGGCGATTCATCCCGAGGACCGTCAGCGCTTGTTCGAAGAATGGCGATCTGCGCTTCGCCAGACCCGTCGCTTTGCTGCCGACTATCGATTGCGCCGGCACGACGGCGAGTACCGCGATGTGACAGCGGAAGGCGCCCCGGTGTTCGAGGGCAAGCGCGTGGTCGAATGGGTCGGCTACTGCATTGACGTGACCGACCGCCATCGCGCCGAGGCCGCATTGACGCAAAGCGAGGCGCGTCTGCGCTTCTTCGATGAACTGGGCGTCGCTACGCGCAGCATCGTCGATGCAACCCAAGTAATGGGCATCACCGCCCGGCTGCTCGGTGAACATCTCGGCGCCACGCGGACCGCCTACGCCGACGTGGAAGCTGACAGTGACCGCTTCCACATTCGCAATGATTGGTCGATCGCCGGAGTTGCCAGCAGCGCGGGAACCTACTCACTGACGTCGTTTGGTCCTCAGGCGGTGTCGATGCTGCGGCAAAGCATCAATCTGGTGATCCACGATGTGGATCGCGAACTCGGCGACGAGGGCGGTGGCCGCATGTTCAATGCCATCGGCATCAAGGCGATCATTTGTGCACCGCTTGTCAAGGAAGGGCGGCTGGTGGCGATGATGGCGGTGCACCAGAGTCACCCGCGCCGATGGGGCGACAAAGAAGTCGCGATCGTCAGCGAGGTGGTCGAACGTTGCTGGGCGCACATCGAGCGCGTTGGGGATACCGCAAAGCTGCTTGAGCAGGATCGGCACAAGGACGACTTTCTCGCGACCCTTGCGCACGAGCTGCGCAACCCGCTGGCGCCGCTGCGCTACGCGAGCGAGATCCTGCGCCTTGCGCCGCCGGGTGGGAACCGGGCGAAGCAGGCGCAAGACATGATCGACCGTCAAGTCGGCCACATGGCGCGGCTGATCGACGACCTGCTGGACCTCTCGCGCGTCAATCGTGGTCTCATCAATCTCAAGCTCGAGCCGGTCGGGCTGCGCGGCTTGCTTGAGCAAGCGGTCGAGACGTCTCGGCCTGCGCTCGAAGCGGCGCGGCACCGGTTGGAAGTCAGCTTGCCCGACGAAGACGTTTTCATCATTGCCGACCCTGCGCGCATCGTGCAGATCGTGGGCAATCTGCTCAACAACGCCGCCAAGTACACCCCGGACGGTGGACGCATCCGGGTGGCGGCGTGGAAATCGGACGGCCATGCCTTGATCGAAGTGGTCGACAACGGCATCGGCATACCGCCCAACCAGCAGGGCCGGCTGTTCCAGATGTTCACCCAGTTGCACCACACCGCAAGCCGCGCGCAGGGAGGTCTTGGTATCGGACTGGCACTGGTGAAGACGCTGGTGCAGCTCCACGGCGGAGACGTGAGGGTGTTCAGCAAGGGGCTCGACGAGGGCAGCGCCTTCACCGTCGAGTTGCCGCTGCAGCAACGACAACGTCTGGTGCCGGACGCTTCTGCGGCGCTCATCGATCGCGGCTCCCGAGACAGCGCAGGCGTGCGAGTGCTGGTCGTAGAGGACAACGAGGATGGACTGACCTCCCTGCTCACTTTGCTCGAAACGATGGGCTTCGAGGCTGTGGGAGCCGCTGACGGACCGGCCGGCCTTGAAGCTGCGGAGCGTTTCCTTCCCGATGCAGTGTTGCTCGATCTGGGCTTGCCGGGCATGGACGGTTTTGCGGTGGCCCGTGCATTGCGCGCACACCCACGGCATGCTGGGGTCGTGCTGGTGGCGCTGACGGGCTGGGGCTCCGAGGCGGATCAGAAGCGCACCGCAGCGACCGGCTTCGATCGCCACCTGACGAAGCCCGTGGAGCCCCAGACGCTGCGCGACACCTTGAAGGAGCTCACAGCACGCACCGATCGTCGGCACCCGGTCTGATGGCTTTGACTGCCGCGGCAACTGCCAGAACAGCAGGTCTCGCTGCCAAGGTCGCCCGAAGGAGGATCTCGGGCACAACGGCTGCTTAGGGCAGCCCATGCGTCTTGTGCGCGCAGCCTTTCCCCCATGCACCTTCGTCCTGTCGCATCAGTCTCCGCTCAAGAGCTCGCGGTAGCCAAAAGCATGCTCGTCGCCGATGCGGCCTGGGCGAGCTTGACAGGGGCGCTCTCGGGCGGCGTGGTCCTGCTCGCCTTCGCCCTGGCGCTCGGTGCAGGCCCGCTCGTCGTGGGGCTGCTCGCGGCGATCCCGTTCCTCACCCAGGTCTTCCAGCTGCCTGCCCTCGCGTTGGTCGAGCGGGTGCGCCAGCGAAAGAGGATCGGCGTCATCGGGCTCACGATCGCGCGCGCCCTGATCCTTCTGCTGGCGCTGCTGCCTTTCATGCCCGTGGGAGACGGTCGCCAGCTGGCGCTGCTCATCACCGCGCACCTGCTGATCTCGGCGCTGGGCTCGATCGCCTCCTGTGCCATCAATTCTTGGTTTCACCAGTTGCTGCCGCCGGACGTGCTCGGAGTCTTCTTTGCGCGACGGCTGCTCTTGGCCACCGCGCTGGCCTGCGTGGGCACGCTGGCCGCCGGTCTGCTCGTGGACCACCTGCCGTTCGGCAACCCCCTGCACGCCTACGCCATCGCGTTTGTGGCAGCCGGCATCGCCGGCTTCGTCAGTTCGTTTTACCTGGCCCGCTCGCCCGAGCCGCAGATGCACGACGCGGGGCCGCCGGCATCGCTTGTGCAGCGGCTCAGGGTGCCGCTGCAAGACGCCAACTTCCGCAGCCTGCTGGTCCTGCTGGGCGCGTGGAACCTCGCAAGCAACCTGGCTGCGCCCTTTCTCACGGTCTACCTGCTCCAACAGCTCGGCTATTCATTGACCGTGGTGACCACGCTGTGGGTCACCAGCCAGCTCGCCAATGCGTTGACGTTGCTGCTGTGGGGTCGGGTGTCCGACCGGCTTTCCAACAAGGCGGTCCTCGCCGTCGCCCTGCCGGCCTATTTCGCCTGCATGGCGGGCCTGGTTTTCACCCGCGTCGGAGAGCCCTATGGGCTACAGCTTGCGCTGCTCTATCTGCTGCATGTCGTGATGGGAGCGGCCAGCGGGGGCATCGCGCTGGCCACCGGCAACCTCGGGCTGAAACTGGCGCCGCAGGGGCAGGGCACGGCCTACTTGGCCGCCATCGGGCTGATTTCCTCCGCCGCCGGCGGCCTGGCGCCCCTGGCCGGCGGAGCCATCGCCCAGTGGTTCGAACTCAGTCAGTTGTCGGTCGTCGTGCGCTGGGTTTCGCCGATGCGCGAGGACGAAGTGTCGCTGCTGCGCTTTTCCCACATGGAGTTCCTGTTCGCCTTGTCGGCACTTCTCGGCTTGTACGTGATGCATGCCTTGTCCCGTGTGCGAGAGGGCGACGAGGTGAGTGAGCGGCAGGTTGTGCAGGAACTGGCACTCGAGGCCTTGCGCACGGTGAATCACCTGTCGTCCGTGGGCGGCTTGCTCGGCAGCCTTGTCTCGTTCGAGCGGCTTTCGGAACGGCGCATGTTCAGCCGACTGCGAAGGAAACCACCCGCGCCCTGAAGCGCACCGTCGGCGCCCGGGGCTTCACGGTCGCGCGACCTGCAAAAAAGCCGTGCGCTGCGGCGCTTCGCGCGGGCACCACGCGTTCCGGAATGCGCTCGTGATCGAACGCGGTAGTTTTTTCTCGAAGCAGTTGATCCTCGAGAAGCGCAGGCCCACGGTTCACATTCCCGTGATAACCCAGTTTTAGTGGACGCACGGTGGGCAGCGCACCCTAAATCAACACCGTCGGGATGGCGCTAAGGTCACGCCATGCGTTTGCTCGGACATCAAGCCCGATATGTGCTCGCCCACCCTGGGAGTTTCACACTCCGCGCGCTGAAGGCGTTCCGCGCGAACCAGGGGCTGCTGCTGGCGGGCGCCGTGGCCTACTACGCGCTGCTGTCGATCGTGCCACTGCTCATCCTGAGCGTCATTGCGCTGTCTCACGTCATTGACCAGGGGGACTTGTTGGCCACGATTGGGCTCTACCTGGAGTGGCTGATTCCGGGCCAGTCGCGCGCCATCGTCGACGAATTAAGTAAGTTCTTGATGCACCGCGACATCATCGGTTGGGTGTTGCTGGCAACCATGCTGTTCTTCAGCTCGCTTGCATTCACTGTGCTTGAGAACGCAATGTCGGTGATCTTCCTGCACAGAGTCGCGGTGCGGCGGCGTCACTTCATCGTATCGGCACTCCTGCCCTACGGCTACATCCTCACGCTCGGTGCCGGTCTGTTGCTGGTCACGCTGGTGGCCGGCAGCCTTCAAGCGATGGGCGAAGAGAGCGTCGAGACGTTCGGCCGTGAGTGGTCGCTCAGCGGCTTTTCCGGTGTGCTGTTGTACGTATTGGGCCTGACAGGCGAGGTGTTCGTGTTGACCGCTGTCTACATGGTGATGCCGGTGGGGCAGCTGGCGTTGCGACACGCATTGATCGGTGCCGTCACCGCTGCACTGCTCTGGGAAGTGACACGCCACCTCCTGATTTGGTACTTCAGCACACTGTCGCAGGTCAGCTTGGTGTACGGATCGCTGACGACCGCAATCGTCCTACTGCTCAGTCTGGAGATTGCCGCGGCGCTGCTGCTGTTCGGCGCGCAAGTAATCTCGGAGTACGAGCGCATCGAGCGAGGTCAGCCAGAAGCCCCGCCGCAAGCCTTCCGCACCGACTGAGGGGCGCTCGTTCGGCGATAAGGCACGAGGGTCCTAATGGACTGCCTACCGAAGGGATTTGTTCGCAGTCGAACCGTTGCGGTCAGGCATTGGTGCTTCACGGCGGACGCGCCGACGGCCCTGACCCGGAGGCCGACCGCCCTGCCGTCACGGCCCCGCCCTCCAGGTCACCGTGGCCTTCGGTTCGCTCGTGGAAGAAGCACTTCGCAATCATCCGACACCCGTTCCGTCAGCCAGTCCGTTGCCTCCTGGGAAGGCATGGGCCGAGCGTAGAGGTAGCCCTGACCCTTATCGCACTCCAGCCCAGCCAGCACGACGGCTTGACCTTCCGTTTCGATTCCCTCGGCCACGGTCTGCATGCCGAGGCTGCGCGCGACGCGCACCGTGGCTTCGATGAGCACACGGTGATG
>NZ_JACDCU010000019.1 GCF_013817365.1 Methylibium sp.
AAACTCGTACGCGCCGCAGTGGCAGCAGACGACCTGCGATGCGCCGTCGCCGCGCACGAAGCTGGGGTTTGGCGTATGCCAACAATGCTTGCTCATCTCTCCCCCTCCTTCGCAGCAGGCGCGGCGAGGGCGGCGTTCAGTCGGTCCAGCTTCCTCTGCCACCAGTCGATCGGGAACTCCATCGACGAGCACGCGCCAGCGACGACCCGCCGGGCGCCATCGGCTTCGCGGCGCACGACTTCTCGCAGAGCAGCCGCATCCGCCAGGGCGGCGTCGCGCTCCTTGCGCATGTCCTCGGTGATTTTCTGCTCGCGCAGCACGCGGGCTTTCCAGACGTCGCGCTCCCTGAAAGCCTCCTCTGCCACTCGCCGCTGGGCGACGAGTTCACTGTAGCCTCCCGCCTCGGGCGGCGTCGGGGCGCTGGGGGCTGGGCGGAAGCCCGCTGCGAGGATCGCGTCGGCCGCGTCATTCCACGACGAGTCTCGTTCGGACAGATCGAGCAGCACACGCAGCAGCGTCTCGCGGTCGGCGTCGTCGGTGGGGTTACTTGGCTGCACGGCGTACCTCCTGAATCCGAACTCGGACGAAGCGGAACCTCCCCCGATAACTACTCCAAAGTGCGGCCTTCGCCCGCGCCGCTGCCTCGCTTATGAATGTCCGGTCGTCAGCCGTCTCGCTGCCGCTCGTGTAGAGCACCATCCACGCCATCTTGTCGAGCGGCTTGGGCTTCTTGGCGGTGGGCTTGGCGGTCATGGCGTGGTGGTGGGCAGTGGTGGGATCTCGCAGCCGAGGACCGCGCGGTATGCGTCATTTTGTCCGTAGTGGTACTGGCGGTCATGGTAGCCAGCGCCAACCGCGTCGGCAGCGTGTCCGCATGCGTCGCGCATCGCCTCCGCGCCAGCCCGATAGGCGTCGGCCATGGCGGCGGTGTGGTCGGAGTACGACACGTATTCACCCCGGTCCCAGGGGTCGCCCTCGTCATCGAACGTGTACCGCGTGATCGTCATGGCGTGTCCTTGGCGGCGGCGATGGCGTCCCGGGCTACGACCTCGCACGCTTCACGGCATCTGTTGTAGGTTCCGTCCGCGCGCACTGGCGCAGCGATCAGTTCCAACGCCGCACGAAGCGCGTCGCGTTCGCGGGTGATGGCGACGTACGTCGCTGTCAGGGTTTCGCACGCGTCGCAGACAATCGCATGCCGTTGCCCCTCCACCCAGCCGATGGCGGACAGGGCGGCGATGGCTGCGGATGCTACGTCGCGGATGTACTCGTCATTCGCGCCGGGAAAGTTGTCGAGCATGTGCTCGATCGCCTTCGCCACGGCCTCCACGGCTGCGGGGTCGAACTCTCCAGGATTGCTTGATGGTTGGTCGGTCATGCATCCTCCCGATCCATCCGACCCTGGCACGTCGCGCAGAGGAACATGTCCGAGCACGGCTCGACTTCGCCGCAGCGGCGGCACTCGATTCGCTCCGCTGCGTCTGCGGCCTCGTCCTCAGCTTCGTCCGGGTCGCGGATGACGGAGTAGGCGGCGAACGTCCCGTAGTTCCGCTCCTCGCACGCTTCCTCCGCAGCCTCGCGCGATGTGAACGGCTTGCCGACCGGCATCTGTTCGGCCGGCTCCCAGTAGCCGCCGATGGTGCGGGATAGGTGCCACTTCATGGCGTGGCTCCGGTGGCCTTGGCGACCGGCGTCGCATTGTAGATCGCCAGCGCGATGGCTTCGATGGTGAGCGCCGCGTCCAGGTCGGGGGTGGTCGGCTCGAAGTAGTAGTTTCCGAACCGCGCTTCCGCAGCCGCCGCGCGGTGCTCGTCGACCGTCATGCGCCGCTTGGTCGCCGCATTCGACAGCCTACGGATAGCCAGGTCGCAGCGGTCTTGGACCTGCGGGTGCTTGGGCGCGTGGGCTGCGCGGATGGCCTCCAGCTTGGCGATGACTTCGCGGAGGGTCGGGGCGGTCATGACGCTGTCATTGCTCATGTCTGGTGTTCCTTGCGTGGGGGTGGGTCAGCGCGCAGCGATCAGCGCGGCCGTGACGCGATCCATGATCCGATCGACGCGGCGCGGCGTGCGGTGATCGCCGCCGAGGGAGAAAGACCGGCGCGTAGTCACTCCGCTATAGAGTCCGGAAAGAGTGTGTCCGTCCGCGATGGCGCCGACCATATCGCGCAGCGCGCGGTCGCGCTCGACGGGATCGGCTATCTCGCCGGTCGCGACCAGCGCCAGCCGCAGAGTACACCGCAGCGCAGACGCGCGATTCCTGGCGGTATCCGCCCGCGCCAGCCGGCGCTGCGCGATGCGCCAGTCTAGTGCAGCGAGGCGGGGGTCGGTGGTGGTCGTCATGGCCGGTGTCCTTGCGGGTGATGCTCAGAGCATACACCGCGTTTCCGTTGCGCAAGAACCTTTTCGTTGTGCCATTAAGCCCGCCGCATACCCTGCCAGCATGCGCAAGCCCAAGATCGGCCGTCCGCCCCTGCCGCCTGGCGAGCGCCGCGTCACCCTGACCGTCCGCGTACGGCCAGCGACCAAGGCCGAAGCCGCGCGCCGTGCCAAGGCACACGGCACGTCGCAGGGCGAGGAAACCGACCGCGCGTTCGGCGCATAACCGGCTCACGGGGCGACTCCGGTCGACTGTGGGGAGGTCATGGGTCCGCCGAGCAGGCGCCAGGCTGCGGCGGCACAGAGCGGGACTTGGCCGTTGCCCAGTGCCGCAATCTGGCGTGCGCGAGCGGCCACCCCATGAGCCACGCGACCCACGTCGGGTTCAGACTCCCACCAGGCGCCGCCGCCAGCGTCGGTTGGCCGCCCTGCATTTGGTTCGGCCCGCCCTTCTCCCCGTCGCTCGCCCGCGGCGTCGGGAACTTCACCCAAGACGCCAGCGACACCGTCACTCGGCCGTGCTTCTCCAGCCGCCCCAGCAGGCTCTCCTCGCTCGCTGCAAACTCGTGCGCAGTCGGCGTCGGTAGGACCGCGATGCGGCTGCCCACCCGTCTCGTTTCGCCATGCACGGCACCACCAGCGTTCGCGACGGTGCGGGGCGCCGACGTCGTCAGCTCCCAGCACCAGCCACCGAGCATCGTACCCAAGCGCGGCCAACGACTCAAGAATCGCGGAGTAATACCAAACAGATCCGCGTCGGGCAGATACCAGTCGCCCGCACTCGGGACAGGCCCCTTCTTGTTCAACGCCTGAATCCTCGCCTTCATCTCCGCCGCCGTCGCTCGCGTCGTCTCCGTCCACCCCTCCGCCCGGCGCAGGTCGTCGAGCGCCAAGGCGATCTCCGCCTGTTCTCTCTTGAGAATCAAGAATGGGCGAATCCGACGGAGAAAGACGGCGGCAGAGGCCCCATTGATACGCCATGTCGTTTGCGTGGCCCACTCCGGCCGCTTGAAGTCCTGCGCGTAGAGGTGACCACCGAAGGTTTCGCGCATGCTCGTCAGTAGGGCTTTCGCCTTGTCCGACATCGACACCTGCACGACGACCGTGAACGTCCGCTTGGTTGTCTGCCGCTGAAGGCGAACGCAGCCCTCCCCGTCGATGAGGCCAGCCGCATACGCAGCTAGGGGATCGTGAGGTGAGGACTCCAGGCGAGTTTTCGAGAAAGACATGTTTGGGTCTGATTGCCGCCACACAGCGAAGGACGTCCCCGAACAATTCGCGAGAGTCGAGCGTGCCCTTACGGCTTCCGGCGACGCTAAAAGGCTGGCAAGGGAAGCCCGCATGCAGGCAATCCACTCGTCCCGCCCACGGGGATGGATCGAACAGCCGGACGTCTCCCTCGTGCACGTGCAGGCCGGGGAACCAGTCATCGGCTGCGCGCTCTCGGAGCACGGCGCAGCAGTAGGCGTCCCACTCGACGGCGCAGACGGGGGTGTGTCCAAGAATGAGGTCTGCAAGCAGCCCTCCGCCAGCACCGGCGAACAGGTGGAGCGTCCGCATGTCATCGTTCCCCCTGCCCCGCCACGAACGCCCGGACGTCGTCCCCCCAGCCCTGCCCCACCCGCTCCCAGGCGTCCAGCCCCAGCAGCGCCGGTTGCCAGCCGCTCACGTCCCGGTCGCTGGGATGCACCAGGCAGGCTACCTCGATCAGCAGCGCCCCTAGGATGCCCTCAGATCGACGAACGACGGCTTGCCGCACCAACCGCTGGTAGCGGACCGATGCCTCGCGTACGGGCACAGGAAGGGCGTAGAGCGCGGTGAAGTCGGGAGCCGGGCGCGGCGGGGGCGCGATGGCGACGTAGCGGTCGAGGTGCCAGCGGCGGATGCGGGTGGTCATTCGACACCGCGCTTGGTCGGGTCGACTTCGATGATGCCGCCGTCGCTGCTGGCTAGGTACTGGCGCCCGGTCTGCCTGTCGGTGATAAGCGTTGCCACACGGCCGATGTACTCGCTGGTGAAGCGGGGCGGCGGTGATGGCGATGGTGGCGCGGTCGGCACGTCCGGCATGTTGCTGGCGAACACCGCCAGGCCGCCGAACAGGGCTGCCAACCCAAAGGCCACGTAGGGGAACGGATCGCGGCTCATGCCCCCACCCCCGCCCCCGGCCTGACCACGTCCCCGTAGGCGAACCCATCGCCCCGCGCCACCCGCGCCGGGCCCTTGTCGGGGTCGCGCTCGTCCACCGGGTAGGCCGACAGCAGGCGGTAGGCGGCCTTCTCCGACATGCCCACGGCGAGGTACTCGCGCATCAGGCAACGGCGTTCGGAGAGGGTCATGCTTCGATCTCCGAGGCTGCGGAGCGATCCGCGACGGTGCAGGCCACCGCCAAAGCCGACCACACATCGCCGCTGACGCCGTAGAGCGGCCCCGGCGCCTTCTTTGTTCCGATGGCGAGATCGCGGCCGGGTCCGAAGCGGTCGAGCAGGGCTTGGCGGATGGTCGCGTCGTTGGCCTTGTTCGATCGGCAGAGATGAAGCTTTACCTCCTGCCGATAGACCATCTCAACGGTGCATCCGCGGTCCTCCGCGATCTGGGCGAAGCGCCCGATGGTCACGCAGGTCTCGAACACTTCCCGGCCGACAGGCATGCCGTAGCAGGCAACCATTTCGATGGCGACGCGGCATGGCTTGGAGAGCCGCAGCAGGGCCGCGACCGCGTCGTTCTCGGTCTTGGCCCAGGCGACAGGGACGCCATCGGCGTAGCGCAGCCACGCTGATTCGGTCGGTCCCGGGTCGATACAAAGCAGGTTCACGAGTTTGCCTTTCGCATCATGTCCGCGACGTCCCGACCAACGCGAACGGCGGCGGCGGTCATGTCCTCGCGGGTCCGTTGCTCGTCGTCGTGGTGGTAGGTGCCGCCGCGCCGGGCTTCGGCCTCGCGCCGCTGCTTGTCGGTGCTGATGCCGGCCGAGATGATGCCCAGGGCAGCGAGTCGCGCGGCGCTGGCATTGGCATGCAACTTGGACAACTCAGCCGGCCATGTGTGCGGTGGTCCGCTGAGGTCAGGCGCGACGGTCTGCACATCAGGCACGTCGAGGCGCACGCGGACGGGGTTGCAGCCGTGGGGGATCAGCCCCTCGGTCTCGATGGCGACGCGCTCACTCGCGTCGTGCGCCTGGTCGGGCGTCATGCCCAGCGCGATCAGCCGATCGGCCAGATCGTCGGGCGGCCAGGGGGGCGCCGTGATGGCAGCGATGACCTCGGCCTTGTGGGCAGCGATCTCGGCCAGGAGTCGATCGGCCTCGGGCGTCTCGGGTGCTTCGTAGTCCAGCCCGGTCGGCCCGATGGTCAGGACGACGCCGGCGGCTTCGGCGTCCAGGAGGAGCGCGGCAACGCTCACAGCGTGCCCCGGCGCTTGGGCTTCGGGGCCGGATCAGCGAATAGATCCTCCTCGGTCGATGGCTTCGAGGCCATGCGGTTGTGCTTTGCGCTTACGTGATCCGCACCCGCACCACCCTTCTTATAGAAGGGGGTGGCGGGTGCAGAGGAGGCGGTCATATCGGGGTCTGCACCCGGGTGCAAGTTGTCACGACAAGGGTTTACAGCTTTTGCACCCACCCCCGCGCACCCGGGTGCATCGCTTGCACCCGCTCTTGCACCCCCCCCCTGTTTTTCGGAGGCGGGTGCAAAGTCATAAGTCGCGTTGTTGTTGGCTGCGGTCACCAGCCCCGCGGCGGTCAGGGCAAGCCCCTCCGGGGACAGCCATCCAGCGGAACGCAGGCGGGCGATGGGCCGCGTAGTCGGGCTGCCGCGGCCGAGACCGCATGCGTCGGCTACGCTGCGCACGGTCGGCGCCTCGCCCCGCAGATGCATGGCAGCGATGGCGCACAGGACGTCCAAGTCACGGCTCTCGCTCACCATCTCCCGCGCCTGCTTTTCGCTCTGGGGGATCAGGACCGGCACCGGCTTGTCGCCAACGGTCACCGTGTCGATGCGCCAGGAGCCGACGTGCCCGCGCTCACCGTCGCGGCTCTTGGTCGTGGTCAGCAAAACACCCGACCCGGCCGCCTCGACCGAGGCCTTCCACTCCAGGCGTGCCTCGAAGACGAGCGTGCCGCGGGCGGACCCGGTATCGGCCTTGGTGGAGTGATGGACGATACAGACGGCCAGGCGGTATCGCTCGGCCAGTACGCGCAGCCCGGACATCACCATCTCGGCTGCGCCGTCCTGCTCGGCGTAGCCGCCGCCACCGTGGGCGCGCGCCGAGTCCCATGTGTCGACCACGATCAGCAGGACCGGGTTATCGGCCGCCTTGCCGTTCTCATGCTCGACAAGCAGGCGCAGAGCCTCGATGTCGCCCGGCAGCCGCTTCGGCACGTCGACGACGGACACGATATTGTCCTGCACATCGTCCGGGATCGCGAGCATGCGCCGCTCGGTCGACGCAGGCGCGTCTGGACACAGGTAGATGACCTTGCCGCGGCGCGTCTCTCGGCCGGCGAACGGCTCCCCTGCTGCGACGCAGCGCGCCAGCTCCAGTGATACGAGCGTCTTGCCCACACCCGGCAGGGCGATGAAAGCGGCGATGCCACCGACCGGCAGGCAGCCGGCGACGATCTCCGGCGGCGGGTTCATCCGGTTCGCCAGGCGGTCCTGGCGGTAGCGCGCCGCGAGCATCGCCACAGGCGGCGGTGCGGGCGGCTCGGCGCCGGCAGCGACAGCCGCTACAACCGGGTCGAAGTCGTAGCGCGCGAGCGAGCGGGCGAGCACGCGGACCTCAGCAGCGCCGAGCGGCGGCTGGCAGCGTTCCCGGTTGACGATTTGCAGCGCGCCATCCATCGCCTCGTCGGACAGGCCGAGGTTGCGGAGATGCCCAGCTAGACTGGCGAGGCCGTTGTTGCGCCGCCCTTCACCGATGATGAGCGATGTCGCCGTTGCCTCCGCCGCGATCGTCGGCGCCTTCTGGGGCTTCGCGGCTTCGCCGGCGCCTTCGGGGTGCGCCGCCAGGAGTTGGTCAAAGGTGTAGACCGCAGCCGGTGCGTGCTTGAGCACGCGGTACATCTGCGGATTGACGGGGTTCTTGAAGTGCTGGAACCCAGCCACGCGCATGACGCGCGACTCGTTGACGACCTGCACGTCGGTGCCGTAGTAGGAGAGGAGCCGCTTCTGCACCGCGCGGAACCTGGCGATGTCCTCCCCCTCCTCAGTCGTCCAGTAGGCGTGCCAATGCGTATCATCGCGGCAGACGATGAGCGTCGGCGGCAGCGCCCACGTCTCCGGGAGCGGGATGTTGTCGCCGTCGACGAACGCCGCGCGCGGCGCAACCACGCTGGCGTCGTCGTGTCCGTTCGGCCGCGTCTCGTTGACGACGACAAAGACCCCGTAGCCAAGCCGCTGCTTGGCTACCAAGTCGTTGACCACCGCATCGAAAGAGCCGTACCACGTGTACGCCGGTGCGCCGCGGACGGTGTCGCTGAACGCGCGCCACGACAAAGGCGCGGCGGTGTCCTCGACCAATGCGGCCAGGAACGCCAGTGTCTCGACACGATCATAGGAACCCGGCGCGCGCGCCTCGGTAGTGGTCATGCGGACTCCGATTTCTGAAACGGGCACGGCTCGCCGGTGCGCCGCTCGTACACCCCGCGCGCGATCTCGAACGACCGCGCGCCGTAGCCGCGCGCCCTGGCCTCGGTGACGAGAGCAAGGAAGGCGTACAGCCCGGACGGGTCGTACTTCCGGTCGATGACAACGGCGTCGGGCATGAATTGTCCTTTGGTGCGAGGGGCAGCGCGTCGCCACCCCTCGGCTTTTTCAGTCGATGATCACGAACCAGTCGGGATCAAAACGGCTCCTCGAAGTCGCCAGTCGCGTTCGGCCTGGCGGGCGCGGCCTTGGCACCGGCGACCGCTGCGAAGTCGTCTTCGGCGCGGCTTGGCCCGCCGCCGAACGCATCGCCGTCGCGCGTCTTTTGAATGTTGTTCAGCCCGAACGCGACGCCGCGATTGCCGTTGGTGTCGTACGCATAGGCGCGCACCGAGGCGCGGACGTAGCAGCCGGCATAGATCGCTGACGCATCGATGATCGGCTGCACGTTCTCATCGACCACGCCGGGCTTCTGCTTCGACGAGATGTTGATGAAGACGCAGTCCTTATAGCCGTCCAACTCCTTCTCGTTGCCATCGCGGAACGGCGAGCGGAGGTTGGCGGGCTTCTTGTCGCCCCACTTCTCCTTCACCGCTGCCGACGCTGCGGCCTTGAGCGCCGACAGGTCGGCGTCCTTCGGGAAGATCAGCACGCACGAGTATTTTGGCTCGCCGGCTGATCCCTCCATCGGCGCGCGCGGGACAAACAGCGACGGGAACGACAGGCGCGCTTCGGGGGTGATCAGCTTGGCAGACTTGGTCGGGGCTTCGGTGCTCATGTAGTGCTCCTTTGAGCGTTGGTGCCGCGACGCCGAGCAGGCGCGCAGCCGTGTGGGTGGTTGGTCAGGTGGTGACCGAGAAGTCGGAAACAGCGGATGCGGCGATGGCCGGGCGCGCGTCGCTCTCGCGCACGAGTTGCGGGTTGCCCGCTGACTGCGTGATGAGTTGCGCGACCTTGGCGACCGCGGCCTTGCCGGTCTTGCCGTCGCGCTTCTCGATCGCGGCGGGCGAGAGCACGGATCGCTCGTAGGGGTCGACACCCTGCGCCGAGAGCGCGGCAGCGGCGTCGGCGTCATCGACCCAGCGACGCGCGCCGCGTTTACCGGCGACCAGCTTGTGGCGCGGCACCGTCACGCCGCTGCACGCGAGCGACAGCGCATGCGCGCGCACGGCGTCCAGCCACGACTCGATGGTGCTGGCGTGGTCGAGCACCATCGCCACCTGCTGCGGCGTCAGCGCATGCGGCGCAGGCGGATGGATGACCGGGGCGAAGTCCGCTTGCGCGATCGTCACCGCATGCCGATGCAGCGCCGGACAGGTCGCCGCTGCGGCGCAGTAGCGGCAGTGTGGACCGGCGACGAGCGGAGCATCCGGCTTGGCCGTCTCGTCGGCCGCAGCGCGGAACCGCTCGGCCCATGCCTGCATCTGCTCGCGCGCGTACGTGATCGACCGCACCGGCCCATCGCGGTGCGGCGCGTTCGGCTGCACGATAACGCAGGTTACATGCGTGCAGTCGTGTGCGTTGTAGGCGCCCAATCCGTAATACGGCATCTGCGGCCCGTCGACCTCGACGGCGTTCATGCCGTTCTTGTAATCGATCACGACCGCCTCGCCCCACGGCTGCACGATCATGGCGTCGGCGGTCCCGAACATATCGGGATGGAGCCACGACAGATCGACGCGGACCTCCACTGAGAGGAGCGCGCCGGGCATCTGCGCCTGCCAATCGCGAACCGTGTCGAGGTAGACCTGCACCGCCTCGGCCATCGCCTCGTCAACGGTGTGGTCCTCGAACGTGTTGCCGATCTGCGACGCGGCGGACTTCTCGTTGACCAGGCACCACTCGGCCAGCGCGTGTGCCGCGGTGCCGAGCAGGCTGTCGGGGCTGGACTGCGACGGCGGCAGCGACGCGCAGGCCGCGACCGATCCGGGGCAGGCCATCCACCGCTTGGCGTTGGACGCCCCGAGGGGCGAGTGTGCGAGTTGGTTCATACGCTGCTCCATTCCATCACCTGCTGCGCTTCATCCGCCGGCTGCACGGGCGCCTCGCCTGAGCGCATGAACGCGGCAAGCGATCGATGCACGTTTGCCGACGCCGCGAACTCGCGCGCCAGCGCATGCGCTGCGGCCATGTCGCGCGCACCCATGTCGAACAGCAGATCGGCGGTGCGGCGCGCGATGGCGTCGATAGTGGCGTTATCCACGACGGACCTCGCCCATCAGCCACCCGACAAGGAAAGCGTCGTCGAACTTGCTGGCAGCGGCGAGCCGCCGCCTCAAGTCCTCGGCGCGCTCCAGCATGTGCGCGGCTTCCAGCGCGTCGGCCTGCTGGCTGGTCATCTTCACTGTGTCGGCGTGCGGATCGACGACGCCGTACACGCGCTTGTCCGTCGCCGGCTGGTGGGGGGCGGGGCGGGGAATCACTGCGCTCTCCGCACCGCGCCATGGAGCTTGGACAGCAGCGACACCGCTGCGCCGAAGCCGGCGGTGGGCAGGTCGGGGCAGTCGGCGCGTTCGCTGATCGCTTCCAGCGCACGCTCGGCCTCGTGCAGCGAGGTCAGCGCGTGGTGCAGCGCGGTCTCCGCGCAGAGCAGCGCGGCTCTATCCGAGAGCGTGGCGTAAAGACCGACCTGGCGGCTGACGGCGTCTGCGATGCAAGCGCCGGACTGCTGGCGCAAGTCGTCGGTGTCGGTATGGTCGGGCATAGGTGTCTCCGTGTGAAGTGGCCCGAGTCGGTTGCTGCCGGCTCGGGCTTTTTGTTGGTCAGCGGTAGAGCGCGGCGCCGACGTGGTAGGCGAGGTAGACCATCGCGAAGCCGACGAGCGACAGCGACAGCGCCATCACGACGCCGTAGAAGACAGCGAACTCGTCGCCCGGACGTGCGTCCGGCTCGTCGGTCAGCGGCGGGTACTCGGCCAACTTCTTGCCGCAGCGGTCGAAGATGACGGTGCCGCCATCGTGGCTGCGGGCGACGTAGACCGTGTCGCGGCGGGGGTCGATCACGGGGCCGCGCCCTGCGACGCGGCGGCATCAGGGAGCAGCCACCCCGCGGCGACCAGCTTCGCCGTCAGGAAGCGCGCATGCCGCTGATGCCTCGACCGGCCGACGTGGAACACCGAGCCGGCAGGGAAGTCGCCGCGCGCGACCATGTAGCGGACGGTGCGGTCGGACTTGCCCAGCAGCGCAGCGACGTCGCGCGTGGTCAGGAGGGTGCCGGTGGTCACGGCGTGCGACCACGGCGCGCGGAGGTTGCGCGGCTTGGCGCATCTGCACTATCTGGCGCATGCTTCCCAAGCCCTGCGCGCAGCGCCTCGCAGACGACCCACGACAGCGGCCGGCGCTGGCGGGCCACTTCGGCGCGAACGGCTGCGTTCAGCTCGTCGTCGATCGTGATGGAGAGTGTGGGTTTCATGGCGTTTGAATCCTAATGGGACTCACCTTGGTTGAAAAAAGAAGCGCGGGCTGCGCGCTGACGATGGGGAGTATGAGTCCCATTGGGATTCAAGCAAGGGGGACTTTCAATAGTCCCAATGACGGAATAATCTTCGGCGTGCCTCGGCAGTTCTCAGTCGTGCTTAAGTCGTTGATCGACGCGGGGTTCCCCAGCGGTCGCGCGTTCATCCGCGCAGCGGAGCGCGGCCGAGACGAGGACAGCGGCGCCGCCTACCTGTCCAAAGTCCTGGCGGGAACCAAGCCCGCCCCCCTGGACCGGGTCGAGGGGTGGGCCAACGCCCTCGGTCTCACCGGGACCGAGCGTGCGCATTTTCTCTCCTTGGCCGAGCTTTCCCACGGACCCGAGACCGTGGAAGCCGAGTACCTGCGGATGCGTCAGGAGCTTGCGGAGCTTCGTTCAGCAGTTCGCGAAGCTCGGCAGCGAGGTCTCGCGCCTCATCGGCCAGAGCGGCAAAAGCCAGAGTGACGGCCCGCCAGTAACGCCGGCTGGATTCGCGTGGGGGTAGGGATCTGGTCCCCCCGTCAGCCGGCTTTTTAGTGTGCCGGGCACCCTGTCGGGGTGCGGTCATATCGGGTTCATTTCTACTCTAGTTCCCAGTGGACACGAGCGCGAGTTTCCCCCGCGCTTACGGGGATTTTCGACAAGTTTTCCACAGCGCCTACGGTTGAAGCGAAGCCAAGCGCGCCACCCTGCCGCCGCATGGCATGGGTCGAGAAGCGTCCGCAGGGATGGGTCGTTCGCTGGCGTGACGCCGAGGGCAAGCACAGCACGCGCGCCTACGGATCGAAAGCAGCGGCGTCCGCGGCTGCGGTCGAGTTCGAGCAGCGCACCGCGCCGAAGCGCCGCCAGCGGCGACACAGCGCCCGGCCGGTCGAGCAACTGACCGTCGCGCAGATCGCGGACTTGTGGCGCATCGCCAATGAGGGCGACGCCAGCCGCATGCGGCGACCAGGCGCCGCGGAGTACCTGACCACGGCCGTCGCGCAGGTTGTTCGAACATGCGCCGGCAAGGGATGGCTGATGCCCGGCGACATCACGCCCGCAGCCGCGACCTCGCTGCGTCGGGCCAATCCCAAGACCGTGTCGATCCTGCGGGGCATGCTGCGTTGGGCGCGCGACCAGCACGGCGTGCCGTTTGATCCGCTCGTCTACGCCGCCCTGCGCCCAGCGCCCAGCCGCCGCGCCGAGCGCGACCTGCTGACTGATCGGCAGGCGCGCTACGTCCTGGCCCGCGCGCGGCGATGGAAGCAGATGCCGCTGTTTTCCTGCCTGATGGCCTACGGCTGGCGCCCGGTGACGGCATGCCGCCTGCGGGTGCGCGACTTCAACCACAAGACCGGGACGATCCGCACGGCGGTGAAGCACAACGGCCAGCCGTGGGAGCACCCGATGTTTCCGGAGCACGTCGCCATGCTGCGCGGTCTCGCCGCCGACCGCCCAGGCGATGCCCCCCTGTTCCTGACGCCACGCGGCAAGCCCTGGCGCATCAGCGCCCGCGGGGCAGCCGCCACCCTCACGGTCTGGTACCGCCGGAACATCGCCCCCAAGCGGCCAGGGAACGTCGGCAACATCTACGCCCTCAAGCGCCTGGCGATCTCGCGCATGCTCACCGGCGCCTGGCCGTGGCCGCAGTCGCTCAGCCCCGCCGACGTCTGCCTGTTCACCGGCCAGCGGTCGGCAGAGATTGTCGTCCGCTACTTCGTCACGCAGGCAGATCGCGCGCGGAAGCTGGTGGGCAATAGTGGGGCACAAGGGGCACTGACCCCCCGTATGTTGCCGGATACTGCCGGTGTTCCACGTGGACCGGCCTAGATATGGCCGGTACTTGCAGATTACTTCCGGGGGTTGCTGGCATGGCAGGTCATTCGCACTGGGCGAACAGGCAGCCGCGGCGGCGTGTCGTATCGATTGCGGGGGACTATACTTATCCGGCGTACCGAGCAGCGACCGCGGGGGCAACAGTGGGGCAACTGGCAAAGTCGTAACCATTTCAGCCGAACGCTGGCGGCAAGAACCCCCACCCTACGCCCAACTACGTGCCGTTGTCAAACCCCCTCCGCACCTGCCCAGACGTAGCGAGTAGTCCGATGGTGGCGGTAGCGGGGCGGTGCCGGCTGGTGTACCTCTCCCCCATGCGCTTCTTCATCCTCGCCCTGGTCGTCGGCTCGCTGTCAGCCGCGCAGGAGACCTTCACCCTCGACGACGGCCGGACGATCACCGGCGAGTACGACGACGCTGACCAGCGGCTCTACACGACGATCGCCGGCAAGACGCAGTCGCTCCTGATCGCCAATGACCAGATCGTCGAGCGGGTGCCGGTCGGAACGAAGAAGCCGCTCGCGCCGCTGCCGGCCAATGGCGCCGCCGTGGCGCCGCCGGTGATCGGCGCCGCGCCGGTGGCCGAGGCGCCCAAGCCGATGACCCCGGAGGAGAAGAAAGCCGCCGACGCGGCCTACTCGCTGGCGCTCCTGGATCGCGCGTCGGACAAGCTGATCGCGGAGTCGGAGAAGGCGACGCGCGATGCGGCCAGCGCACGCAAGGACAGCGCGCACCAGATCGCCACCGCCCGGAATCACTGGCGCGCATTCTGCAAGCGCGCGGCGCTGGAAGGCGTGCCGTGCGACCCGAACGTGCCGTCGCGCGAGTTGATCATCTTGCCGCGCACGTCGGGCAACAACCGCGCCACGGTCGAGTCGCTGCTGCTGGCGGATCAGCGGATGGCGAAGGCCGGCGAGCTTGATGCGCTTGCGGCACGGAAGCGCGTCGAGGCCGCGGCGGTTGCGCGCGGTCGGTGATCGTTAGAAGCCGGGGATTGATCCCGTAATAATGCCGCCTGGCGCGACGAGGTTGCCGGGGCCGGTCGCGGTAAATGGCAGTGGAATATCGACGCGCGGGACGAGGTATAGATACAGCCCGCCAAGTCCGCTTAGGTGGAGAGCGATAGGTGCCGAACTGAAAGTAAATGCGCAGCTTAGCGACAATATGGGCGTATCGCCAAGACTAGGGATGAGATCCCCCACGTTTCCCTTATTTACGACGTAGGTCGCCGGGGCGCCGCCGAAGCTGGTTAGTTCGCCACGGGTGAAAGTGACGACGCGGCTTGCGGAGCCAAGGGTTAGCGTCGCAGTCATCGACTGAAATTGCGGATACGTGGCGGCCGGGTTTGGCGTGTACCAATTGTCATTCACGCGGAGGTACATGCCCACGCTGCGGTACCCGGGCACTAGCAAGTTCCCGAGGCTTTCTGGCGCTGTTCTTGAAGTCGCGCCCGCCGCGAATGTCGTGGAACCCGCGCCCCACGATATTTGCACTGGACGGTCAATGTCGGCGTTTGGCGGCGGCTCTGATAGCGACGTGTTGTATCGCACGTGCAGATTATTCCGATTCCATGGCCCCCACGGGTTCACGCCGTCATTAGCCAGCGGGTAGTGGATGCCGCCCGCCGACCGCACGAAATTGGCCGGGGAGCCGGCGCTTGGAAAGAATGGCGACGAATAGCCCGGGGGGTTCGGGTTGGCCGTTAGCCATCCATCGGCACCGCCGCCCCATTGGCAGGCCGGGCCGATGTTGCGCGTGTTGCGCGCGGTGTAGCCCGCAGGCAGCGTCGCCGGAACGCCCATCCAATTGTCTTGGTCCAGCTCATCCTGATTGAGCGAGCCAGTACTACTTGCCGCAAGGCAGCGGACCCAAAGCGTTTCAGGCCCATAGGCTAATCCGTTAATGTCCTGGGCGTGCAAGTTTTCGCGCACTTCCGCGAGGATGCGCGTTGTGCTCGTTCCTTTCATCGGCTGTTGCCGGCCCCAGCGTCGCGCCCAGCTTCCGCCGCCGAGCGTGAATGCGGTTGTTACGACGTTTGCGGCGCCGACTTGTTGCGGAGTGACGTTGCCCATGGGTCAGAGGAACAGGACCGGGTACGCGGACACGGTCGCGCCGTCGGGATCGCCCGCCACCGCGATGCTCACCGGATCCTGCACCGCGATCACGTCGCTGGCGACAAGCGCGCGTTGAATGGCGGTGGTGCTATCGTTCAAGATGAGCACGTAGCCGGTCTGCACCACGCCGTTGACGTAGAGCACGCCGCGGCCGATGCCGTCGATGAACGTGCTGGTCACGGCGGGATCGTACGCCGACGGGACTGACGCGATTGCTGACGACGAGTATTTGACGCCGGTCTGGCCGGACGTGAGTGTCTGCCCGCTGGTGACGGACACGGTGCGCAGGTTGACCACCGCGCCCCCCGCCGGATGCCGCACCGGCCGCTTCGCCAATTCCTGACGCAACTTCTGTACCTCGCGCACCAGCGATTCAAACTCGCGTTGGCTGACGGTCATGCGCGGTCCAATTCGTTCCAGTCGGTGGACCATGTCGTGACGCCGCGCCCGTGATCGTAGGCGATGCGCGTAACGGGCGTATTCAGCACGTGGACCTCGCCGTTTGCGCGCATCAGTTCGACGGTCTGGCCGAGCGTGGCGTATGGCATGGGAGAAGGCGAGCCGCCATCGGCCGGAATCGTCGTGCCGTCGAAGGCGAGGAAGCTTCCGAGCAGCCCGCAGTCGCGGATCGCCCAGGTCGCCGTCCGCCTCGGCGTGCCGTACCACGACCACGTCAGATAATGCTGACGCGCGAGCGCAGATCGGTCGTCGCGCAGGATGCCCGGCGACGATGGAGACCCGGCGACCGCCGCGCGCCGCGGCGTGTGGCCGAGCACGTTGCTTCCGGTCGCGTCGTCGACATCCCAGATAGCGCCTGGATGCGCGAGCCACAGGTGGTGATCCGGCCGCTCGATCGTGGCCTTACGTTTGCAGTTGGGGTCGGCGTCCGGCATTCCCGTGCGGAAGCGCACGCGGTGCGGCAGTTGGATGGCGACGGTGAGCGCGAGCGCGGTGTAATACCCGATCGTCGGAATGGCGCCCAGGTGGCTGAGCGTTGGGTCCGAGAATACGCGAAGCCCGTTGCCGCTCCCCGCCTGGTTGTAGATCAGCACGTCCTGTCCGTCGATGCGTGCGTTAAGGTTGGCCCTCGTTTCCTGCTCCCACTTGAGAAACTTGTTCGCGGTGATGCGAATGAGGCCGAGCACCGGACGCCGCTGCGGATCGCCGCGCTCGGCGCCGGCGTCCCAGCGAATGTTGGACGCCGCACGATAGTCGTAGCCCTCGTACAACGGCAGATCGTCGAGCACGCGCAGCAGGACCGGACTGGTAAACGGCAGGTCCGTTCCGCTCGGTGCAATGATCTTGCCGTTGTTGACGCCGCCGACGGTGCCCGCCGGATCTTCGCCGCAGCGGTAGTCGCAGCGCAGCAACTCGCCATTGTCGCCATTGCCGGCCATGCAGTCCCAGCCGTAGGGCAGGCCGTGCAGTTGATAGACCGTCGACCAGCGTTCGGCTATCCGCTTGTTTGCGTCGGTTATCGCGCGGAAAGCGGTCTGGTCCGCTGCCGACCAGCGGCGTCGCATCGAGCGGCCTTCCTCGCTGCCGGCGCTGCCGGCCATGCCGTCGCGGTAGGACAGCGTGACAAGTACCTCGATCGGCTCGCCCACCGTCTCCAATGCGTCGAGGCCGAACTGGTCCTTGTCGCCCAGGTGGAACGCCTCGTCGACGCAGCGATGGTCCCCGATGAGGTCGACAAGTTCGATGCGCGAGCCACCGGACACGCCGGCAATCGTCACCTGGGACGCGGTCGGATCCTGGTAGGTGATGGCCGCGCTATTCTGCGCCCACACGCGCACGAACACCGTCAGCGGCCCGGTTGGGTTGCCGCTGTCGTCGTTCCAGTCGAGGAACGCCAGGCCTTTGCCGCGCTCGCGGCGCAGGATCCGCGTCAGCAGGTCCATGCAATTATCGCCGTCGCGGACCTCCCACGCGGACGCGCCCTTGAGTTGTTCGACCTCTTGCGCGCTACCGTTCCAATCGCCCGCGGAGCCGATGATGCCGAACAGCGGTTCCCCCGGTCGGCGGCACGCGGCAAGCGCGTTCTCGATCGCCTGTTGGTCGGTCCACGTCGTGCAGTCAGCCGATCCGGGGTAGCCGTGGAAGTAGGCGGCGACGGGAGGGATGACGGACCCAGCCGCGTCCGGCGACCAGACATCGCCACCCGACCAGCGGTTTGCAGCGGCACGGCTGTCCCGTGCGCGGCCAACGTTGTAGCCGGGATGGCCGCGGACGTTGCCGTATTCGACGGCTGACGACCCCGACGTGGAGCGGAAGCCGTGGCGGTCGAGCGCCCATCGCGTGATGCGCGCGAGGCCGTCGGTGCAGTGATAGACTCGATCCCCGGCCGGCACGTCTGCTGCCGGCCATCCGGTATCGTCCTGCGTCTGGACCTCGCCCCACCAGACGGTGCGCCACTCGGGGTCGCTGCCGTCTGTCGTGACGCGCGCCCCCTGGATGCGGACCTCGTAGCCGGTCAGGTCGCGCACCGCCGTCGCGACGTTGCCGGCTGCGGCCCCGCTGCCCGACGTGGCGGCTTCCGTGGTGGTCGAGTCGGGGCCGTAGATCTTCCCGTCTATGCGACCGAAGTGGAACAGGAAGCGCGCCGTGCCGATCATCGGCAGGCACGCCCGGTCGAAGTCGAGCACGCGGTATCCGCTGCCGCTCGGCGCTTGCCCCTCGTAGGGCAGGACTTCCCAGCCGCCGCCGCTGGTCCACGGGGTCGCGCCCGAGCCGGTCGCCCAGCGTTGCTTGACGACCGCCCGCATCAGCGGCCAGGTCTGATTCTCGATCGGCAGCGTGATCGCCACTCAAGCCCCCGTCAGTTCCAGCGACCACGCGCAGCGCACGTGCGCCATGCTCGCCGCACCGGCGCTCGGCCCGGTGACTTGACCGGCGCCGGGGATAGGCAGCAGGTCGCCCACGTGCATGCGCGGCAGGGTGAAGGTCGCGCCACCGGCATCGATGGACAGCGTGGCGATCTGGTGCGCGAGGCGGGCGGCGAGGTACGCCCGCGCCAGGGTCTCGGCAGCGGAGAAACTCGCGGCCTCGGCCAACGTCTGCACCGTCAGCGTCGGGTACTGGTGATGCACGGTGCGCCAGCGTCGGCCGTTGACGCCGGCCGCTTCGAGGACTTCCTCGATCAGCCGGGCGCTGTTGAGCGGGATGCCTTCGGACGACAGCACCGCCAAAAAGGTGAAGGTCGGGCCGGATGAGAAGCGGAGCGTGGAAGCCATGGATCAGTCCTTGCCGACCGCAGGAGCGACGGCCGGACGCGGCGCGGTGTTGCGCGCGATCGTTTCGAGCGTGTCGCGATTGCGGCTCTCTATGATGCCCGACTCGCGGGCGTCAGCGAACGGGAGATTCCCAAACGCATCAAGAGCAGCGCCAGCGCCGGCATTTCGTGCGCGGAAATTGTCTTTGACGGCAGCGATCCCGCGTTGTCTGGCGCCATCGGCCTGCCGTGCCGCAAGCGATCCGTCAGCGGTGCGATTCTCAAAGCTGCGAAGCTCCAGCTCGGCCAGCGCCTCGGGCGACATGGCCGCGCGGCGCCGTTGCCCCTCTGCGAATAGGCTGTCGACGCTGCCGTCGCGCGCAGCCTTGACGACCTCGCCCTGGTCGAACATGCCGGTACCAAACGCCGCAGTTGCGCGGGCCACACTTCGCTGGTCGAGCGGTCCGCCCTCGCCCAGCGCGGTCAAGAGGCTGGTCTGCTCATCGCGCGAGCGGTAGCCGCCGGCGGCATACGACTCCACAGCGTTGGCGTCGACTCCGAGTTTGCCCGCGGCCATGGAGCGGGCGAGCGCCCCGCCGCCGCTGGTCTTGCTCGCGGCGGCGGCTTCGGCGTTCACTTTCTTGAGCGCCTCTGCGGCCTGGCGGATCATGGCGACCAGGGCGCCGACGCCGAACAGGGACTTGACCAGTCCACCGCCCCACTTCTCCATGGCCTTGCCGACGCCCTTGGCCTCGACGCCAATGCCCTTGACGGCCCTCTGCGCCCGCACGGCTTCCGCGATCACGCGCGCCGCGTCGGCGTCGATGACGATCTTGGCTTGTGATTCAGCCATCAGGCGACCTTGCGCTGACTCGGAGCGCCGATGTTACGGGATGACGCCCCGATGATTGTGCGGCTGAACTGCGCGGCGACGCGGCCTGGCCTCGCGCTCGGGCGCAAGCGCGCGGAGCCGATGATGTCGGCCAGCGTCTTACTGATGATCTCGGCCAAGCGTGCCATTTCCCACGACGGGATGAACCGGAACGTGGCCGACGTCTCGGCGCGAACGGCGTGCCCGAACGGGATGCGGATGATGACCGACTGCTTGTTCAGCCCCTTGGACATGCCCTTGGCGGTCGCCCCGCGCATCGCGGCGACAATCATTTTCTCCCCGTTGCGCTGCGACCAGCCTGGCGCGGGTGGACCGCCGCCGGCCGGGGTGAGGCCGACGAACGGCAGGACCGGCCCGGCCGTCTGGCGCTCCTTGCTGGTCTGCCACTTGCGGCCAACGCTATAGCCCAGGCGCCGAGCGTAGGGCGTGAACCGCTTGGGCAGGAAGGTACGGATCCAGAAGTCCCCGGCCGCCTGCATGACCGTGCGCAGGATCAGATTGCGCTCGGCCGGCAGGAAGCTCAGCAGGCTCATCGTCTTGGCTTGGATCACCGTGCGGATCGGTCCGGCCGTCGTGCTCGCGATGGTCCGCATCATGGCGCCACCTGATGCGTCAGGGGCATGCCGGTGCCGGCGCCAAGCACCTGCGCCACGAGTTGATCGTCGAGCAGCCCAAGCGCCGCGATCGTCCCCTCGCTGACGTAGTTCGCCGCAGCCAGGAGCACCGCCGACCAATGGCAGGCCGGCGCCATGTCAATGCCATCGCGGATGCCGGCGCGAGCCGACTGCGCAACCGCTTCGCACCGCGCCTGCACGACGCTCGGCTGCGGCAGGTAGTCGCGGCCGGCGTAGCGCACGAGGTAGGCGCGCTCGCCGTCCTCGGTGAGAATGACCGGCGCCTGCCAGGTCTCGCCACCGATCGAGGTCGCCGGCAAGGTGCGGCA